>CAYVLG010000008.1:0-16529 GCA_964452345.1 uncultured Lachnospiraceae bacterium | reverse complement strand
CTTCCAGATACGAACTCTTCTTCTCACTCTTTTCTACCGGCTTCTTCCGACACTGCTTAAAGAAGGCAAGGTATTTATAGCGGAATCACCGCTTTTTGAGATAACCGTAAAGGGTAAAAAGGAAGAAGAAAATATACTTTTTGCTTACAACGAATTTGAAAAAGCGGAAATTTTGAAAAAGCTTGAAGGCAAAAAATATACTCTGCAGCGTTCAAAGGGTCTGGGCGAAAACGAACCCGATATGATGTGGAAAACCACAATGAACCCGGAAACCCGACGTCTTATTGCAGTTACACCGACCGATGCGGCACTAACGGAGCAAATGTTCGACACACTGCTCGGAGATAACCTTCCCGCGCGCAAGGAATTCATTTTCCTGCACGGAAACGAATATATGAAAGACGCCGATATTTAGGCTTGTCGGAGATGCGTTTGAGGACGCATTTTAAGGACGCGTTTTAAGGACGCGTTTTACGCTTTTTTGAAAAAAAGCTTGGCAAAAAACTTTCTGAAAAGTTTTTTATTAAACACCAAAAACGAATAAAGTGCGGGGATAAGTCAAGTACGGCAAAATTTCTGACGAACAAATCCGACGACGCCTCCGCCGCCTTACGGATTTGATTTAATAATATTTCTTTCCCTTTTAAAGTTTTTAATCAAGTTTTTTTCAAAAAACTTGCGCCATCAAGGCTCGTAGCCTTGTCGCACTCCGCAGAGCGCGAAATCTCTTATGAATCAAATATGAAAACGGAGAGCGTATCAGTTGGAAATTTTCCAGCGAGAATCTGCTCTCCGTATATTTTTCTTGCCGTATATAAATTGTTTTTTGTTTGAAAGTTTTTTGCCAAGCTTTTTTTCAAAAAAGCGTAAAGCGCGTCCTCGCAGCAACAGGCTCTGTGCCTTAAGAATGCAAGTTTTAAAAAACTTGACTAAAATTTTTAAAAAAGGAAAAAACCGTAATGTGACGGTCAAAGCAATCACATTTTCCGCTCTCATTAAGGATTTAGACATATAAATTAATTTCAGGAAGTTTTTTGCCAAGCTTTTTTTCAAAAAAGCGTAAAACGCGTCCTTAAAACGCGTCCCCTATTATTCGTACACTGCGCGGCTTCCGCCGATAAATTTTGGACGTGTACGGGCACAGATAATCGGTGCTTCTCCTATTTTCGAAACCAAAAGGCGTACCGGAACGGCAACGGCGCGAAGCTGCATACCGATAAGCGTACCTCCTATATCTATTCCGGCGTGAGCACGCACCTGCTCAACCGCAACAGGACTGTTAAGCGTTTCGTATGTTACCGTTGCGAATGACCCGCCCGCCTTCGGCACAGGGCGCACGCATACAGGCTCAAGACCGTACTTTTCAGCGCACTCGGCTTCAATTATAACCGCTCTGTTCAAATGCTCACAGCACTGGGCAGCTATATATATTCCCCTTTCCTTCAGCACGGGATATATACCGTCAAACACCGCATTCGCAACGCGCGGAACGGAGGCATGACCGATAAGTCTGCCCGTTACCTCGGAGGTAGAACAGCCGACAGCAAAAATATCACCTGCGCGGAGTCCCGCAATATTCACCAGCTCCTCTGCCGCCGCTCTTGCCTCGGCGGTAATTTCTCCGAGACGCGCCTCCGTCTCCTCGGTAATTTGAGCCGTACCGTCGGAATTATACTTAATTTCTTCCATAGATTTCTCCGTTAAAAACAGCTGCTGACCGCAAATAGGTCAGCAGCTGATATTTTTACTCTGCGTCGGTTGCTTCCTCGGGCATAGCCTCTGCTTCGGCGTCTGCTTCATCAAGAAGCGCACGAATGGAAAGGCTTACCTTGTGGTTTTCCTCATCAATGGCGGTAATCTTTGCGTCTACCACCTGACCAAGCTCGAGAACGTCAGCGGGCTTGCAAATCTTCTGCTGTGCAAGCCGCGAGATATGAACGAGTCCGTCAACACCGCCAAAGATCTGAGCAAATGCACCAAAGGGCATCATGCTTACTATCTTAACCGAAGCGGTATCTCCTACAGCATACTTTGCGGTGAATATGTTCCAAGGATTGTCGCATTCCTTCTTGTAGCCAAGAGAAATACGCTTCTTTTCAGCATCAAAGCTCTTTACGAATACCTCGATAACCTGTCCAACCTCGAGAACGCTTGCGGGAGTGGAAATCGGCTTCCAAGAAAGCTCGGTCTTATGTACCATACCGTCTACTCCGCCGAGATCTACAAATGCACCGTAAGAGGTCATGCTCTTGACGGGACCCGTAAATACCATACCCTCTTCGAGAGCTGCCCAGAACGCCTCCTCGCGTGCGCGTCTTTCTTCCCTCTCGACAAGTCTTATCGAACCTACGGCTCTCTTGCCCTTAATTTCTATAATGCGGAGAGAAACCTCCTTGCCCTTGATGGTATCAAGGCTGTCGTCCTTCGAAACGCCCGTCTGGGACGCGGGAACGAATACTCTGTTTGCCTCAACGGAAACGATGACACCGCCCTTGATAACGTCTACAACCTTACCCGTGAGAACCTCACCGCTTTCCTCGGCGGCAACAATCTTCTGCCAATTGCGGTCGGAATCGACGCGCTTCTTGGACAGCTCGGCAAAGCCTTCGACATCGCTTACGCGAATTACGAACGCTTCGATTTCGTCGCCCGGCTTGTACATCTCGGTCAGCTTGACCGAGGCGTCGTCGGTAATCTGCTCGGCCTTGATAAGACCTGTGACCTGCGCGCCGAGGTCAAGATAAAGCTCGGCGTCGGTAACAGACGTGACTGTTCCGGTTACGGTATCTCCTGTATTTAAGGTTTTGATTTCTGTTGCATCAAACAGTTCTGCAAAATTTTCATTCATTTCGCTCATGGTTCTATATACCTCCTGAATTACGCCTGACGGAGTTGATGCACCCGCGGCTATGCCCACTTTCGTGTGAGCTGACGTTATTAAATTGCAACCGCTTATATCATCCGGAGCTTCAATCCAAAATGTTTGCGGACAATTTTCTTTACATATCGAATATAGCTTTGCCGTATTCGAGCTTTCTCTTCCGCCTATAACAAGCATAACGTCGCACTCGGCGGAAAGACGTGCGGCTTCTGTCTGCCTTGAATCGGTGACACTACATATTGTATCAAAAATTCGGGCATTTGTATATAGTTTTTTTAAAACTTTTTGTGTTTTTTCCCATTCATCCAATTTTTGCGTCGTTTGAACCGCTAAAATTGGTACTTTTTTTGATATATTTTTTCCCTTTTCCGACTTAAGCAATGCCTCAAGCTCATCGGCAGAGGCAACAACCGCTTTTTCATATGAAAAGTAGCTCATAATTCCGATTACCTCGGGGTGCTTTTCGGAACCGAGAAGAATAAAAAAGTTTTCGGGCGAGGAATTTTCCTCGGCAATTTTATGTATCTTCTTGACAAAAGGACATGTACAGTCGCGATAAGAAAAATGCGGATTTTTCTCTGCCAAAGACGCGAGTAACCTCTCGTCTTCAACGGGTATGCCATGCGCTCTGACAAAAACTGTTATCGGATGCACGGCGTCTGCCTCATCGGCAAGCCGCCGGATTTCGGAAATATCCGTTACCTTTATTCCCCGCTCCGCGAGTCCCCTGTTATAAGTATCGTTATGTATAAGCGTTCCGAGCGTATAAATCCGCTCTCCGCTCCTTTTGCGGGAATACGCCGCCTCAAGCTCATCGGTAGCACGTTTAACTCCGAAGCAAAAGCCTGCGTTGTGCGCAACGGTCACGTTCATTTTTTTCTTCCCCTTTTATATTCCTTCGGATCGAAGCTCTCGCCGAGACTGCACACCTTATCGAACATAATCGAGGTGATTCTCGCATATTCTCCGTTTTCGTCTCTGCTGTAACCGAGGCTTTCAAACGGTATTTTCTCACCGATTATAACATAGGTCCTTCGAAACGGACCGCCCTTGTTGTTTTTATGCCATATGTAGACGGGGACAATCGTGGCTTGAGTTCTGGAGGCAATCAATGCCGCTCCGTTCTTTACCTTTGTCTCTCTCGGGTCAACTCCCGGATATCTGTGTCCCTGCGGAAAAATTCCGAGCGTTTTGCCCTCTTCTACAACAGCGACGGCATTTTTTATAGCTCCGACATCGCTCCCGCCTCTGTCAATCGGAAATGCTCCGAGCATTTTTATCAGGCGTCCGAATATCGGAATACCGAACAGCTCCTTCTTCGCCATAAAATGCACCTGATGCTTGCGGAAGGTATAGCATACTATTATCGGATCCGCGGCGGATATATGATTTGCGACAACGACACAGCCGCCCTCGTCTGGCTCGTTCTCTTTGTTTACAACTTTTATTCCGAATATTAACCTGACAGCTCCCGAAAGAACGGCATATATAAATCTGAAAAAACCGCTGCCTCTCGGATTTTCCGCCTTTTGCTTTTTATCCTTACGCTTACTCAATTCAGCCGCACCGACCTTTCAAAAATCATATTTTCCCGTTTTGCGGGCAAGAGCAACCACCGCGTCAACCGTTTCGTCAAAGGACATTCCCGTATTGTCGAGCAAAACCGCGTCTGGAGCCGCGACGGCAGGCGCCGTCTCGCGTCCCGCGTCCTGCGCGTCTCTTTGATTCATTTCACGCAGTACGTCCTCATATTTCACATTTTTACCCTTCGCAGTCAGCTCCTCGTAGCGGCGGCGTGCACGGCACTCCTCGGAAGCGGTCAAAAATATTTTTACGTCCGCATTCGGCAAAATAACCGTTCCTATATCTCTTCCGTCCATTATAACGCTGTTTCTCTTTGCAATATCTCTTTGAGTATCAAGCAAAAAGGCTCTTACCGCAGGAATTGCGGATACGGCGGAGGCATACATCGACATCTCGGGAGTACGAATTTCGTCACCTATTTTTTCACCGTTCAAATATACGCACTGCCTGCCGTCCTCGTATTTCAATTCAAGGCTTATACCGTCAAGACATTTTTCGACATCTTCCCTGTTTTTGGGGTCAATACCCGCACGCTTGACATAAAGACCGATTGTGCGGTAAAGCGCACCCGTATCCACGTAAACGATACCGAGCTTTTCGGCGGCGGCTCTCGAAACCGTACTTTTCCCCGCTCCTCCGGGACCGTCAATAGCTATATTTATCATATGCTTCTCCTATCTATTCTTTATCGTCGCTCGGACTGCGCAAAGCCGCGCTGTCACCGGCAAGAGCTCCCGTTGAAAACGCTATCTGGAGATTGTAGCCTCCCGTATACGCGTCAACATCGATAACCTCACCCGCAAAATACAAGCCGCGGCAAAGCTTGGATTCCATTGTTTTCGGGTTTATTTCCTTTGTTTCCACTCCGCCCTTTGTAACTATCGCCTCCGCTATCGGCCGAAATCCGTCGATACGGACTCTCAAATCGCGAATCACGGAGCAAAGTGCGGCGCGCTCTGCGCGCGTAACGGAATTTACCTTTTTACGTGCGTCTATTCCCGAAAGCCCGACCGCAACGGGTATCAGCTTTGACGGTAAAAGGTCAGACAGCGCATTTATAAAATCCTTATTGGAATATTTGGCAAAATCGGACAGTATACGGCTGTCAAGCGCCTTTTCGTCAAGCGCGGGCTTGAGATTTATATGCGCCTCGTACCGTCCCGCAATCATCGGCGACAGGTGCGCGGAAGCCGAAAGTATCATGGGTCCCGTCATTCCGAAATGCGTAAACATCATTTCACCGAAATCCGCGTATATCTCTTTTCCTGTCACGGTATCGGTAATCGACAGCGATACGTTTTTCAGCGACAGCCCCTGAAGAGACGGACATATTTTGCTTTTTGAGGTAAGCGGAACAAGAGACGGTATAAGCTGCGTAACGGTGTGTCCGACCTCGGCCGCCAGCCTGTAACCGTCGCCGTCGGAGCCTGTTCCGGGATAAGATTTACCGCCCGTTGCTATTATTACCGCATTGGCACGAACAAACTCGCCGCCGACAATACAGCCGCGTACCTCTCCGTCCTCAAGCACTATTTTCTCCGCTCTTCCGTGAATTATACGCACTCCGCACGCCTTTAACTTTCGCACCAATGCGAAAACGACGTCCTCCGCCCTGTCAGAAACGGGAAAAACCCTTCGTCCGCGTTCCACCTTCAGCGGAACGCCTTCATTTTCAAAGAATGACATTGTCGCCTCGGTCGGAAACAAATTAAGCGCACCGTATAAAAAGCGCGGGTTTGTCGGTACGTGATTTATAAATTCCTTTACATCGCAGGCATTCGTAACGTTACAGCGTCCCTTGCCCGTTATTTTAAGCTTTTTTCCGCAGCGGTCGTTTCTCTCGATGAGAATAACGTCCGCACCGTTTTCCGCGGCTCTTACGGCCGCCATCATTCCTGCCGCGCCGCCGCCGATGACCGCAACACGGCACTGTGTATCAAATCTGCCGTTCATATTCTGTTCTTCTCGTAGACGTCGTATTCGTCCCATATTTCCTCGAGCTTATGCAGTCTCTCCGCAAGCTCATCCTGTTTTTTGCGCGATACCGCGACCACAATCGCATTTATTATGCTCAGCGGCGCGACAAGCGAATCGACAAACGACGCCATATCGCTCCTTGCCAGCAAAATCTGATTGGCTCCCGTGGCTATCGGAGACGCGGCGCTGTCTGTTATCGCAATAACGTTTGCTCCCTTGTGCTTCGCGTAATCCACCGAATTTATTATCTTTTTGGAATATCGCGGAAAGCTTATCGCTATTATGCTGTCGCCCTCTCCGATATTCAGTATCTGCTCAAACATTTCGCTTCCCGACGTAGGCTCAACAAGCCTTACGTTGTCAAATATCATACCGAGACTGTGCCCGAGAAAGCTTGCCAAAGATGCGGAGGAACGCACCCCGATAACGTATACGGTTCTCGAGCCGACTATTTTGTCAACCGCCTCATCGAAGGCATTTCTGTCTATTTCATCAAGCGTGTGCTTTATTTTATCGGAGTCGGCAAGCAAAACCTTTGTCAGCACGTCGCCGTCGCCTATAAGATTATTCGTAACCTCCATTCGCTGAAAGGAGGTCAGGCGCGTGCGGACTATCTCCTGAAGGCAATGCTGAAATTCCGGGTATCCGTCAAAGCCCAGCTCCAATGCAAAACGGACGACCGTTGACTCCGATACGTTTACTATCGCACCGAGCTTTGCGGCAGTCATATAAGCCGCCTTGTCGTAATTATCGAGTATATATACGGAAATAAGCTTCTGCCCCTTGGAAAAGGTCGGCATTCTTTCTTTTATTTCATTCAAAAGGTTACGCATCATTATGTCACTCTCCGCCTCGAATGCCGAACAAAATCGGCACAGCATAAATATACATTATATTATTATACAATCAAATCGCAAAAAAGTCAATACAATTTGCCGAAATTTTAACGTGCAAGTCCTTTTATACAATCGATAATTTACATATATTTACTTTTATGTAATTTATTGTGACAAATAAACAATATTTTTTCGGAAATCCTAAATAACACTTGACATATTTTCGGAAATCGTATATAATATAAGCACAGTAAAAATGGAGGTATACACTGATGATGTGTAGCATTTGCGGCAGGTATTGCTGTGTACCGACCTGTCCCCAATATATGGGATACCGCGTCGGGAACAGACAAATTGACATCGTATGCGCAACGGGTCAAGTCCTCCGCCGCACAAACAAAAAAGGAGGCGAAAACAAACACCGCGCAAATAAGCAATTAAGGAAATCAGAAATATCGAGGAGGGGAAAATGTCGGTTCAAGTATTGACGGAAGAGCAGAAAAAGCAAATTGAAAGCTACCTTGCAGGCTACAAGACGTATCAAAAGCTGCTGCAGTTTGAAAAATATAAAAAAGAGTTTTTCAGAGATGAATATGCACAGTACGACAGTGAAATGCCAAACGAGGAACCGCTTGCAAGAGCAAAAATGTTTGATATACGGCATTTTATCCTTTCCCTCGACAATTGCGACGAAAAGCTGCTGCTTTATTATCTTTATGTAAAGGGAGATACGGTAGAGCGATGCGCCGAGCTTCTCGGAATATCCACTCGCACAGCCTACCGTTTGAAAACACGAGCTCTTTCGCTGGCATACTCAAAAGCCATGGAAAATCGCATATTTACTTAAAATAATTCAAAAGGCTTGACAGTCGGAGCCCTCGGGTGTATAATTATGAAAAAAACAGGAGCAATGTATGGATTTTTCTTCACTTGATAAATTTATGGAGCATATGCCGCAGCGCGGTTTTCCAGCATGTGAGCTTGCAGTTTCCAAGGACGGCGTCTGCATTTACAGGCGAGGCGTAGGTTATTCCGACGCAATGCAGTCAAAAGCCGTTTCTCCGAAAGATATATATTGGATATTCTCGGCTACAAAACCTATTACCTGTATCGCCGCCATGCGATTGGTCGAACAGGGCAAGCTGTCGCTTGACGATCCCGTTTCAAAATATATTCCCGAATACGCGGTTCTCACGGTAAAAGACAAAGACGGCAAGATATATCCTGCCGAAAACGTTATGACGGTAGAGCAGTTATTTACAATGACGGCGGGACTGAGTTACGGTTTAAGACCAAAGTCTCTGCTCCCGCTGTTAAAGAAAGGCAATGCAACAACCTCGGAAATCATTCGCGCGCTTGCGGACGAACCGCTTTTATTCGAGCCGGGAACTCACTATGAATACAGTCTTTGCCACGACGTGCTTGCAGCAGTCACCGAAGCCGCAAGCGGCTCAAGCTTTTCGGAGTATCTTTCAAAGGAGCTTTTCGAGCCGCTGGATATACACGATATGGGGTTTCATCCGACCGAAGAGCAAAGCTCACGTTTTTCCGCAATGTACAGCTACGACGGCGGAGAAGAAAAAGCCGCAGAAATACCGACGGAAAACAAGTTTATGTTAAGCAGCCGCTATGAAAGCGGAGGAGCGGGACTTTTTTCGACGGTCGACGATTATATGAAAATCATAACGCCGATCGCATGCGGGGGAACGGCAAAAAACGGATATCGCGTACTTTCCGAAAAATCCGTAAAAATGATGACAGAAAACAGACTTAACGCCGTCTGCTTAAACGAACGGAGAAACGGACGTCTTTACGGCTACGGCTGGGGACTTTGCTGCAGAGTACATATGAATCCGACCGTATCCATGTCGCTGTCTCCCGTCGGAGAATTCGGCTGGGACGGGGCGGCAAACGCTTATGCTATGATTGACACGGAAAACCGTATCGCGGTGTATTTCGGCACGCATATTCACGACTGCCCTTACGGCTGCAATTACGTACAGCCTTATTTGAGAAATCTTATATACGAGTGCATTTCAAAATAAATATTTGCAAGGCATACCCTCTCAGTAAAAATGAGCCTGCCGTTCGCTGTGAACGGCAGGCTCATTTTTACGAGCTGATGTCAATAATAAAAGTCGTGATTTCCGAGTCTGAAGGCAAACGTACGGTTTTTGGATATCCAATTGCTTGTAGCAATACGCGGATTCATAAAGAACAGTATTCCGTTATCCAACGAATAGCCTTCAAGGCAAATTTTTGCCGCAATTATACTGCTTTGAGTCGGCGTTTTATAAACCGTACCCGAAGCAACGGGCGAAAACTGCGTTCCGCCTCTGCGGTCAAAAATGACGCCGTAAACGGTATTCGGATATTGACTGCTCGCCCGACGGTTGAGAACGACGTTGCCGACGGCTATCTGTCCCAAAAGCGACTCGCCCGCAGCCTCCGCGCTTATTATACGCGAAAGCCAATAAAGATCCGTTTGATTGTAATATTCGTCTCCGCTCGCGGGTATTTTCCCCGAAGTCTTTATTTCGGCGGTACGCGCAGACGCATTCCAAGAAACGTCTGCACCGAATGCGCCTGCCAGCGCACGGACGGGCACATAAAGTCTGCCGCCGAGATTAAGTATTTCTTCAACCGTGAAATAATATCTTCCGTTTGCCTCAACGTAAAGTCCGCCGCTCTTAACCGAAAGAGTCAGACCGTCTTTTTTTACCGTTGCAGTGCCTGTCCTCTGCTCCCAGCTTATATCGTCCGCCCCCATAAGCACGGAAAAGCTTCTCAGCGGAACGTATGTAACCGAGTTGATTATGGCGGTCTCGCCCTCAAGAACGCGCTTGCCGTCAAGCGTTACGGTTACGTATGTACTGCCCTCGGGAAACTCCGTTGTCTCTGCGGCGGACGCCGTCACGCCGAATACGGCTGCCGAAAGTGCGCATAAAACCGCCAGCGCAAACGCCAAAGCGCCTTTTGCTTTTTTCATCGTATCCTCCTTTCATGTGTTTTGTCACGGGGTCCCCCCGCGGCATATAAATTATACATTAAAAGTCCGATTCGGTCAACACACAATATTTTCCTATCCGTGCATACGCGTTAAAAGTCCCTGAATATACACGGTTTTTACGGCTTCAGGAAAAATAAGGAGGAACGCTATTCCTCCGCATACTGAACGTTCGGTGAATAAAATAGGAATAATTTTAAAAATCCTTGAAATCGGAGCAAGTATGTGATATAATTAAATATATATTGTTATAGTATCAGGAAAGGAATCGAAAATGAAGAAAAGAATTTTTAAATCCGCTCTTGCCGTACTGCTTGTCCTTTCGCTCGTATTTTGCTTCGCATCGTGCGCAACGACAAAGGTTGCCGACGCAGATGATGCCGACGGCAAAATTGAAGAAACGGATATAAAGTGGGACTACGACGCCGACACAAAAACGCTGACGCTGGACGGTACGGGAGAAATTCCCGATTTTGAAAATGCAGAGTCCGTACCGTGGTACGACGCACGCCATAGCGTAAAGAAGCTGGAAATTTCAAACGGAATAACCGCGATAGGCGACTATTCGTTTTACTATTTTCCCGAGCTTGAGGATGCGGACATTCCAGAAACCGTATTAACTATGGGAAAATGCGCATTTGCATTTTGTACGTCGGTTGAGAGCATACAGCTGCCGGAGACACTGACCTTTATCGGCGACGGCTGCTTTGAGGCTTGCACCGCTCTTAAGGCAATATACGTACCGTCATCCGTTACCGAAATCGGAGCCCGTGCTTTTGCCCACTGCTCCGCACTCGAGGATGCGGTCATAATGGCTCAAATATCCGAAATAGGCGAATGGACATTTATGGGCTGTACGTCGCTCGGAGAGCTGTGCTTCAACGAAGCGTCGCGTGAAATAACGGTAGCCGAGAATGCGTTTGAAAACGCAAAGAGCACTTTTGAAAACGCCGAATTTACCGCTTCGACGACGGGCGAAGCCACACTTACCGTAAAATACGTATATGAGAACGGCGGCGAGGCTCACGAGGCTCATACCGAAACGCTTAAGCGCGGAGCATCGTATTCCGTAACGTCTCCCGAAATAGACGGCTATAAAGCATCCGAACTTACCGTCGGAGGAATCGTGTACGGAGACGAAACGCTGACGGTTACTTACACCGCCGTTGAAGCCGAAACCGAGCCCGAAACGGAAACGGAGACGGAGATATCCGAAACTGAAGCAGAGCCCGACTCCGTCGGAGCCGGAACGGTAATAGCTATCGTAATATTTGCGGTCGTAATCATTGCGATAGTCGTACTTGTAATATTTATGATACACTCCGATAAAGAGCAGGCAAACGGCTCTCAAAACAGAGCGGCAAATGCCAAAAGCAACACCAACAACAAGCGTAAAAAGAAATAATCGGAGGGAAAAATGAAGCAGAGCTGTAAGATAGAGCTTAAAATATCAGAAGAGCTGCTGCGCAAATTCCTGTATGTAGCCGAGGCGGAAAACAGAGCTCCGTCGGCGCAGTTTGCATTCATGGTGCGCAACAACGTCGCATATTATGAAAAAACCAAGGGTAAAATTTCCGACGCCGAGCTAAAGAAAATCGACGTATCGGAATATACGCTCGAAAACGAATAAGCTCAAACTCCCCGCTGCCTTTCACAAGGCGTGCGGGGAGTTATTTTGTCTTGAATTTCAAAACAGGAATTTTCAAAGTACATTTTTCAGAACAGTATTTAGAATAATTCCATTTTTGGAATTATTTTTATAAAACCTATTGACAAAGCTTCGAATATGGTGTATAATAAACCCACAATTATTCGTGTTTAAGGAGATTAACCGAAATGGCTACTGCAAAAAAGAAAATAGATATGATCCCCCGTGACAGCGATAAAGCGGCAAAGCAGAAGGCACTCAAAACAGCCATTGCACAGCTTGAAAAAGACTTCGGACAAGGTACCATAATGAAGCTCGGCGAAAATACGCATATGGAGGTTCAGGCAGTCAGCACGGGCTCCATTGCGCTGGATTTGGCATTGGGCATCGGAGGAGTTCCGCGCGGACGTATCATAGAAATTTTCGGTCCGGAATCCTCGGGTAAAACGACCGTCGCTCTTCACATCGTGGCGGAGGTACAAAAGGCAGGAGGAGAGGCGGCATTTATAGACGCGGAGCACGCGCTCGATCCCGTTTATGCCAAGGCACTCGGTGTTGACACAGACAATCTTCTCGTATCCCAGCCCGACTGCGGCGAGGACGCACTCGATATAACAGAGGCACTCGTGCGCTCTGGAGCAATCGACGTCGTTGTCGTCGACTCCGTTGCGGCTCTCGTTCCGCGTCAGGAAATTGAGGGAGATATGGGTCAGGCAATGGTCGGCGTTCAGGCAAGACTTATGTCGCAGGCAATGAGAAAGCTCTCGGCGGTAATTTCAAATAGCAATTCGATAGTCATATTTATAAATCAACTTCGTGAAAAAGTCGGGGTTATGTACGGGAATCCCGAAACAACTCCCGGCGGACGTGCGCTGAAGTTTTACGCCTCGGTACGCATAGACATACGCAAGCAGGATCAGATAAAGAACGGCAGCGAGGTAATAGGAAACCATACAAAATGCAAGGTAGTAAAGAACAAGGTCGCTCCTCCCTTCAAAACGGCGGAGTTCGATATACTTTACGGCAAGGGAATTTCCCGCTCGGGTGAAATAATTGACTACTGCATACAGCTTGATATAATCAAAAAGAGCGGCTCGTGGTTTTCTTACAACGGAGAACGTATCGGACAGGGTAAGGACAACGTACGAAAGCTCATTGAAAGCGATCCCGCATTTTTGGCAGAGCTTGACGAAAAGGTACGGAGCATGCGCGATAAGCTTCCCGAAAAGGAAGCGGAGTTCGAGCTCGACGAGGAAGAGGACGACGAATTCGATATCCGCACGATGGACGACGGTGATATCTGATGAAGCTTGAAATAAGCTCAATTTGCGCCATAAACGCCGGCGAGGAGGTAAAAATTAATTTTTTAACCGTCGGCGACAACGGTCAAACGGAGCGGACAAGCCTTATCATACCTTCAAAACAGTATCTCACACTGAAGCTTTCAAAAGGGGAATGCGGCACGGAGCTATACGACGAGCTTGCTCATTCGGCAGAAGTATGGAGCGCGGTTAAGCGCGGCACTTCTCTGCTCTCCGGCAGTGCCTGCTCCGAAAAAGCTTTGCGCGTGAAGTTAACGTCAAAGGGCTATGACAAAGAAATTGCCGAAGAGGCAGTAAAAGAGCTTGTTTCTCTCGGTCTTATGAACCCATTCGACGACGCCTTCAG
Source organism: uncultured Lachnospiraceae bacterium (assembly GCA_964452345.1). Lineage (GTDB taxonomy): Bacteria > Bacillota > Clostridia > Oscillospirales > CAG-272 > HGM12713. The sequence goes on along the minus strand of CAYVLG010000008.1, from coordinate 2,928 downwards.
AGAAGCTCAAAAACAATTTGCAAAGTTAAGAGGAAAAAAGCGCATAGCGGCAGAGCTTTTTGCCAAAGGCTATTCCGCACAGGCGGTTCGCCGTGCGCTGAACAAGCTTGACCTTTCGGGCGCGGATTTTGTTGCAGGCTGCCGCCGGCTTATAGAAAAACGCTATGCAGAACTGCCTCAGGAACCGCACGAACGCCAAAAGCTTTACGCGGCACTTATGCGGTGCGGATATACTACGTCGGAAATCAGTCAGGCTATTGACGAGCTTGAATAAATCCATATTAAACGTAAAAAAATTCGCTTACGAAACTCGTAAGCGAATTTTTATTTTCAATGCTGTATCAGCCTCTCGTTTTACCGCCCGCCACGTTAAGCGTTACGCCGTCCACGTAGCCCGCCTTATCGCTTGCCATAAACGCAACTGCGCTTGCAACCTCGGAGAGCTTTCCGGAACGTCCCATAGGAGTCGTTCCCGTCTTACTGTAGCCGGCTCTCAGCTGTTCAACCGTAATTCCTCTCGTATAAGCAAGAGCGGTTTCATACGACAGCGTGCGCAGTCCCGTTGCTTCAAGAATACCGGGGGCTATTCCGACAACACGTACTCCGAATTTGCCGAGCTCCTTTGCCCAAGAACGGGTAAGTGCATTTACAGCCGCCTTTGACGCCGCATATACGCTCTGTCCCTCCGAGCCCTCGAGACCGCACTCCGACGACATATTGACAATAACTCCGCTTCTCTTTGCCTTCATTATTTTCGCGGTTGCCTGAGAGCAGTAGAAAAGTCCCTTGAGGTTTACGTTCATTACCTTATCCCAAACATTGTCGTCAAGCTCGTACTGTCCCGCCTCGTCGACAAGAAGTCTCGGAATATTTATACCCGCATTGTTTACCATTACGTCTACGGTTCCAAATGTTTCGACAGCCTTTGCAACCATAGCGTCAACCTGACTCTTCGACGTAACATCGGTCTTGACGTAAAGCATATTGTCGGCGGTCGCTCCCTTGAATTCGGGAACCTTATCGCTTATATCGCATACAACGACCTTTGCTCCGTCAGCCAAAAACTCTTCAACGACAGCATAGCCTATGCCGCACGCTCCGCGCCTGTTACTATTACGACTTTTCCTTCAAGTCCAAGCCAATTTACCATTACCGTATTCTCCTTTTAACAATTAAATAATTTTAGTTATCAAACTCCATTTTTACCTGTGATGTCTGCTCTGCCTTGTGCTTGTCCACAAGATTATGTATTCTCTTAACGGGACTGAGAAGCTCGCTTAAGGTATGATCCTGATTGAGCGTATCGATGATATAAGAAACATACTTACACATATTAACCTCGACGTACCACTCTCTGCTGAAAATTTCGGGACGGCGGTACACGAGATTTGTCGTAAAGACTCTCGTGAGGACTCCGTCGGCATACGCCTTGTCAAATTTTTCAAAGCCGTCGGTAAACAGTCCGAAAGTTGCAAAAGCAAATATTCTCTTTGCGCCCTTTTCCTTGAGCTGAACGGCAACGTCTATAAGCGATTCGCCCGATGAAATCATATCGTCAACTATAATAACGTCCTTGCCGGTAAGGTCCTTGCCCAAATATTCGTGAGCTTCAATCGGGTTGCGTCCGTTGACCACTACCGAATAATTGCGGCGCTTGTAAAACATACCGATATCGAGACCGAGAACGGACGAGAAATACATACAGCGTCCCATAGCGCCCTCGTCGGGAGAAATGATAACAAGCTCGTCCTTGTCTATTACTATGTCGGGAACGTTTCTTACCAGTGCTTTTATCATCTGATATGTCGGCATTACGTTATCAAAACCCGAATTCGGAATAGCATTCTGAACTCTGGGGTCGTGAGCGTCAAAGGTGATAATGTTCGTAACGCCCATATTGACAAGCTCCTGAAGCATCATTGCACAGTCAAGCGACTCGCGTCCGCTTCTCTTATGCTGTCTGCCCTCGTAAAGCATAGGCATAATTACCGTGATACGTCTCGCCTTGCCCATATTTGCCGAAATTATACGTTTGAGATCCGCATAATGGTCGTCAGGACTCATCGGGACTTCCTGACCGTACATTTTGTAGTTAACGCCCCAATTGAACATATCGCAGATGATATAGAGGTCGTGTCCTCTGAGCGATTCGTGAAGCAATGCCTTTGCCTCGCCGGAGCTGAAGCGGGGGCAGTCGACGTGAACGAGAAATGACTCGTCGCCTCCGTGCAATCTCCAATCCTTCAGATAATAGTCTACCTGAGCCGCAAACTGCTCGCAGCCCTTCATTCCGATAACGCTGAGTTCTGCATACTGTGATGCCTTCATTATTTTCCCTCCGAGGATATTTTTATTATATTATAATATTAATTATAACACATTTCGGTTATTTTAGCAAGTGTGTTCGGAATTTTTTTACCCAAAAACGACAAAATGTGACTTTGCATAATTTAATTACCGTTTTAATAATTAATTTGGTCTGTTTTATTAGGCAAAAAGAATAAATTCAACCGACCGCCGCTTTACCGAATACGTAACGCTTCCGACCTTTTGCGTACTATTTTAACTCTACGACCGTAACTCCGCCGTCTCCCTCTCCGAATTGTCCGATACGGAACGAAGCAACGCGGTTGTCCCTCTTTAAATACGCCCAAATTGCATTTTTAAGTGCTCCGGTGCCCTTACCGTGAATAAGGCGGACGCTGTGGAAGCCCGCTATTGCCGCGTCGTCGAAATATTTATCCACAACACTCCACGCCTCGTCTCCCGTCATTCCGCGCAAATCGACCTCACCGCGGAAATCGCGGCTTACGTTAAGCTTAACCGTCGACAGCTTATGTTCCTTGCCGTTCTTTTTTCTTTTCGGCTCGTTCTCTATCAATTGAAGATCGGACACCTTTACCTTGCTCTTTATAATGCCTATCTGAG
>CAYVLG010000007.1:0-16794 GCA_964452345.1 uncultured Lachnospiraceae bacterium | reverse complement strand
CAGGCACTGCTTGCCGCTCGTGCCGGAGCAACTTACGTAAGCCCGTTTGTAGGACGGCTCAACGATATTTCCTGCAACGGAATCGAGCTTATTGCAGACATTGCGGAAATATTTGACATACACGGCATACAGACCGAAATAATAGCCGCTTCAATCAGAGGTCCGCAGGACGTTACCGACGCCGCCAAAAACGGAGCTCATATTGCCACCGTGCCGTACAAGGTAATACTTCAAATGATAAAGCACCCGCTTACGGATTCCGGCATTCAGCGTTTTATGGAAGATTGGAACGCCGTGTTCAACAAATAACCGGCAAACAATATTAAAAAATCGCCGCAGGCAAAACATATTTTTTGCATTCGCGGCGATTTTTTTGTAAAAAGCACTTGACAAACGGCAGCGATAGTGATACAATTACTTTATTGTTGTTGGAAGGAGATAAACATGAACAGCGTATTTGCAGGCAAATTTGACTACCTTTATTTTTATTGCTTTAAAGTAATTAAAAAATAAGGGTGTTTTTTGGTGCGGATTTTCGTTTCATGTTTTCAGCAAAGCATAGATGAAGCTCACGGCAAACACCCGTGCGGCTTCATTTTTATTTTATCGGAGGTATTTATATGAAAATAGGAATTTGCGGCTTGGGACTCATCGGAGGCTCAATGGCAAAGGCATACAAGGCGGCAGGTCACACCGTTTTTGCCTACGACAAGGATGAAAAAACAATGGATATCGCGCAAAGCGAAGGCATAATCGACGGTATTTTGTCTCCGTCGATTGTATCGGAATGCAGTATTCTCTTTGTCGCGCTTTATCCCAATGCCACGGTAAAATACGTTGAAAGCATTGCGCCCTACGTCGGCAAAACGGATACCGTCGTAATGGATCTCTGCGGAATAAAGAAGCAGGTATGCGATGCCGGCTTTGCAATCGCGGAGAAATACGGCTTTACCTACGTCGGCGGACACCCGATGGCGGGAACACAATTTTCGGGAATAAAATACGCCAAAGAAACGCTTTTTAAAAACGCTCCGATGGTTCTTGTGCTAAATCAGGCAAACGATGAGCTTCTGGCAAAAATAAAGGTACTTCTCGCGCCTGCCGCATTCGGAAAAATAACCGTAACAAACGCTGAGGAGCACGATGCAATTATAGCCTTTACCTCACAGCTCGCTCACGTTGTATCAAACGCATACGTAAAAAGCCCGACAGCACAGCTGCACAAGGGCTTTTCTGCCGGAAGCTATAAGGATCTTACGCGTGTTGCGTGGCTTAACGAGCATATGTGGACGGAGCTTTTTATGGAGAACAGAGAGCCTCTGCTTTTTGAAATAGATTCAATAATCAATTCTCTTTCGGAATACAGAGACGCGATAGCGGACGGTGACTCGGACAGGCTTTGTTCCCTGCTTCGCGACGGCCGTATCGCCAAGGAAAAAATAGACGGATAAGGAGAAGCCTATGACAACGGTAAAAGTAAACGCGTCAAACGCGTATGATATAATAATAGGTACGGGTCTGCTCGACCGCTGCGGAGAGCTTTGCGCCGAGGCTGTAAAGCCGTGCAAGGTATGCGTCGTATCCGACGATACGGTAGCCTCGCTTTATCTCAAAAGAGTGCAAAAATCACTCGAAAATATCGGCTATACCGTAATAAGCTTTATTTTCCCGCACGGCGAGGCATCAAAAAATATGCAGACGCTTTCGGAGCTTTTAGAGCTTCTTGCCGAAAACAGGCTTACGCGAACCGACTGTCTCATAGCACTCGGCGGCGGAGTGGTCGGAGATTTATGCGGCTTTGCGGCGGCAGTTTATCTGCGCGGAATAAAATTCATTCAGATGCCGACCACACTGCTTGCCGCCGTCGATTCGTCCGTCGGCGGAAAAACTGCGGTAGACCTTGAGGCGGGAAAAAATCTTGCAGGGGCATTTCATCAGCCGTCTCTGGTAATCTGCGATTACTCAACACTCGACACACTCCCCGAAAAAACATTTTCGGACGGCTGTGCAGAGGTAATAAAATACGGCGTAATAAACGACAGAGCCTTTTTCTGCAGGCTTGAAAACGGAATAAAAAATCAAATAGAATATGTGATTGCCGAATGCGTCAAAAACAAACGCGACGTTGTCGAAAAGGACGAATTTGAAACAGGTGAGCGCAAGCTGCTTAATCTCGGTCATACAATCGGTCACGCGATAGAGCTTTGCTCAAATCTCGAAATATCGCACGGAAGCGCGGTAGCAATAGGAATGGCAATAGTAACAAAAGCCGCCGTCCAGGAAGGGCTTTGTCCCGAAGATGACCTTGACAACCTCGTCACTCTTATGAAAAAGGAGGGCTTGCCCGTAAGCTGTGAATATACCGCCGATCAGCTTGTCGCCGCCGCGTCGGCAGACAAAAAACGGAGCGGTGACAGCATAACGCTTGTTATTCCGTATTCAATAGGCGATACACGTCTGAATAAGATTCCCGTTTCCGAGCTTAAAGCCTTCATACAAAAAGGAATTTCATAATGAACATAACAGTTAATCCGTTTACTCCCAACGGCAGAATAAAAGCGATTTCTTCAAAATCCGCCGCTCACAGACTGTTAATCTGCGCCGCCTTTGCCGACGGCAATACGGTCATCAGGTGCGACAAAACGAACAACGACATAACCGCAACTGCCGACTGCCTTCGCGCGCTTGGCGCAGATATACGCTACGAGGCTCCTTTTTTCTTCGTTAAACCTATAGACGCCGTCAACGAAAACTCCGTGCTCGAATGCGGAGAAAGCGGTTCCACGCTCCGCTTTTTACTCCCAATCATTCCAGCGCTCGGCATAAACGCCTCTTTTTCACTGAAGGGCAGGCTTCCCGACCGTCCGCTCTCGCCTCTCTACGAGGAGCTGACACGAAACGGTGCACATCTTTCGGATCAAGGTTCAAATCCTCTGACGTCAAGCGGAAAGCTGACGGGTAAAGAATACAAAATACGCGGAGACGTTTCGTCTCAATTTATCAGCGGTCTGCTTTTTGCCCTGACAGTCTCACGGCTCGGCGGAAAGCTGATTATCGAAGGAAAAACGGAATCCGAGCCGTATATAAATATGACGGTTGACGCACTTTCGATTTTCGGTGCAAAACCTATAAAAACATCTTACGGATATCTTATAAACGAAAACTCCGTGCTGAAAGCCCCGCCGTCAATCGGTGTTGAGGGCGATTGGTCGAACGCCGCCTTTCCTCTCTGTATGGGAGCCGTCGGAAACGGAAAAATATGTGTTTACGGCTTAAACGGCAGTTCATATCAGGGAGACAGAGCAATAATCGATATTTTAAAGCGCATGGGAGCAGACATAACGGAGGACGCCGAAAGAGGCGAAATCACAGTTAACGGCGGTGCACCGCTTCACGGAATATGCATAGACGCCTCTCAAATTCCCGACCTTGTTCCCGTTCTTGCAACGGTTGCCGCAACGGCGGAGGGAGAAACGGAAATTTACGGTGCGGCGCGCCTTCGCTTAAAGGAAAGCGACCGTCTTGAAACCGTGTCGGCTATGCTTGGCGCCCTCGGCGCAAGCGTTATACAAACCGACGGAGGACTTATAATACACGGGAAGCGCATGCTTGACGGAGGCACCGTAAACGCGTGCAACGACCACAGGATAGCCATGAGTGCGGCTGTCGCCGCGGTGCGCTGTACGTCGCCCGTAACCGTCATCGGCGCGGAATGCGCCTCAAAATCGTATCCCGACTTCTGGAACGATCTGAACACGATTAAAAGCTGATACGCTAAAACGAAAGGAACAATATGTCAACCACTTACGGAAAAAATATCGCGCTGACGGTATACGGCGGCTCTCACGATGCGGAAATAGGCGTGCGCGTCACAGGTATGCCCAATGGCTTCTGCTTCGACCCCGACAGGCTTTACGCCTTTATGAAGCGTCGTGCTCCGGGACAAAACGCCTTCTCAACACAGCGTAAGGAGCCCGATTTACCTATATTCTTAAACGGAGTAGACGGTAACGGCAAGCTAAACGGAGACGAACTTCACGCCGTCATACGCAACACCAATCAGCATTCGTCCGACTACGCCAATCTTTCCTTTGTTCCCCGCCCCTCTCACGCCGATTTTGCCGCAAAAATGAAATACGGCGATACGGTTGATTTGCGCGGCGGAGGACATTTTTCGGGCAGACTGACCGCTCCGCTTTGTATTGTCGGAGGCATACTTCTTCAATATCTCGAAGCACGCGGAATACGTATTGCCGCACATCTTTATTCTATTGGCGGCGTATACGATACTCCTTTCGGGCTTGCAGACGTCGGAGACAAAGAATTTTCCGTGCTCAAGCAAAACACCGAATTTCCCGTGATTGACGAAAAAGCGGGAAAAGCGATGAAGCAGATTATAGAGGAGGCGCGCGCCGACGGAGACTCCGTCGGCGGCATAATCGAATGCGCCGCCCTGGGACTGCCCGCAGGACTCGGAGAGCATATGTTCGACGGTATCGAAAACCGAATATCGTCGGCAATATTCGGTATTCCCGCCGTAAAGGGCATTGAATTCGGAAACGGCTTTGAATGCTCAAGGCTCCGCGGTTCTCAAAATAACGACACGTTTGCAACGGACGGAAAGCGTATTTTCACGCGCACAAACAACTGCGGAGGAATACTCGGCGGAATGACGGACGGAATGCCTGTTGTGTTCCGTGCGGCGATGAAGCCGACTCCGTCAATCTACAAGGAACAGGACAGCGTCGATATGATATCAATGACACCTGCCAAACTGACAATAAAGGGCAGACACGACCCTTGCGTCGCCGTTCGCGCCGTACCCGTTTTTGAAGCTGTAACCGCGATTGCCTTATATGACATAATTACGGATATGAAAGGATAAAATCACCCTTAAAATGAAATTAAAGCTAACTGCGAATCACACCGTTACCGCCTGTTTTATCGGTTCTATGGTTCAAGCCATAACAATTAATTTCTCTCCACTGCTTTTTCTGACATTTGAAAAAAGTTTCGGAATATCTCTCGGAAAAATCAGCCTGCTTATAGCCATAAGCTTTGTCACTCAATTTTTTATGGACCTTACGGCTTCCAAATTTCCAAAACTGTTTAACCGCAGAGGGGCTCTGATATTGGGGCAAATGCTCTCGGCAACGGGGCTTGTAAGCCTTGCTTTGCTTCCGACGCTTATTTCACCGTATCCCGCACTCGTAACCGCAACGGTCATAGGTGCCTTCGGAAGCGGTATTATCGAGGTAATAGGAAATCCCGTAATAGAAGCCTGCCCCGTAAAAAACAAGAACAGAATACTGAGCTTCCTCCATTCCTGCTACTGCTGGGGATTTCTTCTGACCGTTCTTCTGTCAACACTGTTTTTCCATTTTGTCGGAATAGAAAATTGGCAGATTCTCGCCTGCCTTTGGGCAATTATTCCTTTTCTTAACGGAATAGCCTTCTGCTTCGTGCCTCTTTGGCCGATAGATTCCGCGCCCGACGATAATACGGCGGGACGTTCCGTATTCCGCACCTTCGTCTTTTGGTCGTTCTTTATACTTATGGTATGCGGCGGAGCGGCGGAACAGGCAATGTCTCAATGGGCGTCAAGCTTTGCGGAAACCGCGCTCGGCGTATCGAAATCCGTCGGAGACATTCTCGGTCCTTGCTGTTTTGCTCTGCTTATGGGAATATCGCGTATTATATATGCCAAATTCAGCGAAAGAATCAATCTCTATAAATTCATATTTTTCTCCGCCGCGCTTTGTATAGCCTCGTATCTGCTCGTTGCTCTGTCACCGCTGCCGATTATGTCGCTGGCAGGCTGTGCGGTATGCGGCTTCTCCGTCGGAATGATGTGGCCCGGCACGCTTTGCATAGCCTCCGAGAAAATTCCGGGCGGAGGAGTTAAAATGTTTGCTCTGCTTGCACTCGCGGGCGACCTCGGCTGCACGCTCGGTCCGTCGGCGGTAGGAGTGATAGCCGACGCGGCGGGAGACAACCTCAAGGTATCTTTTATCGTTTCGATAATTTTCCCTGCGCTGGTAGCCGTATTTATAACGCTTCTTGCGTTAAACGGAAAAAACAAAAAGAAAAGGAGTATTTAACATGGAGCTTGCGGACTTGAGAGTTCAAATAGACAAAATAGATACGGAGCTTGTGGAGCTGTTCAAACGGAGAATGAACGTTTCCGCCGAGGTTGCGGAATACAAAAGGAGAACGGGAATGAACGTTCTCGACGCCTCCCGCGAGCGCGCCCTGCTCGATAAGGTATCGGAGCTTTCGGGCGAGGAATTCGAAGAATATACGCGAACGCTTTATGCAACCATTCTCGAGCTTTCACGCTCTTATCAGCACAAAAAGCTCGGAGACGCCTCAAAGCTTTACAAAGAAATAGAACAGTCTCTCGAAAATACGCCGAAGCTGTTCCCCGAAAGAGCAGTCGTCGCGTGTCAGGGTGTTGAAGGCGCGTATTCTCAAATTGCGGCCGAACGCCTCTTCAAGGCTCCGAATATAGTATTTTTTAAGGATTGGGAATCGGTTTTTTCGGCAATAGGAAACGGTGAATGCCGTTACGGCGTTATACCGATAGAAAACAGCACAGCAGGCTCGGTAAAGCAGGTCTACGACCTTATGATAAGCCGAAGCTTCAAAATAGTCCGCACAGTGCGCATAAAAATAGACCACAATCTGCTCGCAAAAAGTGGCACCAAGCTTGAGGACGTAAAAGAAATAGTTTCTCACGAGCAGGCCTTGAGTCAATGCGCCGCATATCTCGCAAAAAATTTTCCCAACGCGAAAATAACCCGCGTCGAAAACACCGCAAAGGCGGCGGAGCTTGTAGCTCACTCCGACCGTTCGGATATCGCGTCGCTGTCCTCGCGCACCTGCGCAGCTCAATACGGTCTTGACGTACTTGCAACCGCCGTACAGGACAACGGTAACAACCATACGCGTTTTATCTGCATAACCGACAAGCTGGAAATTTATCCCGGAGCCGACCGAACAACGCTTATGCTCGTAACCACGCACCGTCCCGGTGCGCTGTACCGCATACTTTCCCGCTTCAATGCGCTCGGAATAAATCTCTTGAAGCTCGAATCGCGTCCTATACCGGAAAGAGATTTTGAATTTATGTTTTATTTTGATCTCGAGGCGTCCGTTTATTCTCCCAAGCTTGCACAGCTTCTCTCGGAGCTTGAACGCGAATGCGACGAATTTAAATATCTCGGCTCATACACGGAGGTAATATAAATGAAAAGCGGATATTCGGAAATGAAATGCGGTCTTCTCGGAGAAAAGCTCGGTCACAGCTTTTCTCCGATGATACACGGGGAGCTTGCGGATTATGAATACGGTCTCGTAGAGCTTGCTCCCGACGAGCTTGAAGCGTTTGTAAAAGGCAAGACGCTTGATGCCTACAACGTCACAATTCCGTATAAAAAAGCGATTATGCCGTTTTTGGACGTCATATCCGACGAGGCAAAAGCAATAGGAGCCGTCAATACGGTTGTGCTCCGAAACGGAAGGCTTTACGGCTATAACACAGATTACTTCGGCTTTTGTCATATGCTTGATATATCGGACATTTCGGTAAAAGGCAAAAAAGCCGTCGTATTCGGAACCGGCGGTGCCTCCGCAACCGTTTGCGCCGCACTGCACGACAGAGGAGTACGCGAGCTTGTAACGGTAGCCATAGAAGATAACAATCCGAGCTTTCTTTCAAAGCATACGGACGCGGAAATAATAGTAAACGCAACACCTGTCGGAATGTATCCCAAAAACGGAGCAAGTCCGGCCGAGCTTTCGGCATTTCCGCACTGTGAAGGTGTACTCGACGTAATTTACAATCCCGCAAAAACCAAGCTTTTACTCGATGCCGAGGAGCGCGGCATAAAACACGTCAACGGACTTCCTATGCTTGTTGCTCAAGCGGCAAAGGCATTTGAATTTTTCACGGGAGACACCGCCGAGACAGGCGCGTGCGAGCGCATAACCGCACACATTGAACGGCAAACAAAAAATATCGTGCTCATAGGTATGCCGGGCTGCGGAAAAACCACCGTCGGTACTCTTTTGGCAGATATATTGAACAGACCGTTTTATGATGCCGACGAGGTATTTTCAAGCGTATACGGAGTCTCGCCTGCCGAGGTCATCAAATCCGAGGGAGAGGCAAAATTCCGCGATATGGAGCATAAAATAGCGGAAGAACTCGGAAAAAAGAGCGGAGCCGTCATCGCCTGCGGCGGCGGAATCGTCACCAGAGCAGAAAATTATCCCTCTCTTCACCAAAACGGAACGGTAGTATTCATAGAACGCGGACTTGAACGCCTCGCAACCAACGGGCGCCCGCTGTCGCAAGCTACGTCACTCCGCGCAATGTACGACTCCCGCATAAATGCGTACCGCCGCTTTGCCGACATAACCGTACAAAGTACGGAAATTCCGCAAAAAACCGCAAATCTGATTATAAAGGAGATTGAAGCGTGAAAATTCTTGTAATAAACGGACCCAACCTCAATATGCTCGGTATACGCGAGCCCGATATATACGGAAGTCAAAGCTTTAAGGCTCTCGAGGAATATATCAGAAAATGCGCTGAGGAGCTGTCTCATACGGTAACTCTTTTTCAATCCAATCACGAGGGAGAAATTGTCGATATAATTCAGTCCGCATACGGCGTGTACGAAGGGATTATAATAAATCCCGCCGCATATACACACACAAGCGTAGCCATTCTCGACGCTCTCAAGGCAGTTGCAATTCCGACTGTCGAGGTGCATCTCTCAGATATATCGTCACGCGACGAATTCCGCAAATTTTCTTACGTTTCCCTTGCCGCAAAAAAGACTATTTACGGTCTCGGCTTCGAGGGATACAGAAAGGCTCTCGAATATTTTTCATAAATACAAATACGGCGCGCCGAATAAAATCGGTGCGCCGCTGCTTTTTATCCGCCTTACAAAACGCTTATCCAGGCTTTGCAAAACCGCCATGCTCACGGCAAAAATTTTTTACCTTTGTCTCCCTTCCAAATCCAATAAACGGCACGCCTGCGCTTTCTGCAAACACAAGCGCGTGATACCGCACAGAGCATACGAGAACCGAACGGCGGATAAGCTCCGTCACCTCGGATATGCCGAGAGGATATGCAAAAACGGCGTCAAGTTCGGCACAAAGCTCTCGGCTCCGTTTCATATCGCGCTTGGGGTACATAACCGCAACAACGAGCCTTACGCCCCCATTTTTCAGCATATAAAGCCACTTTTTCATTTCGGCAAGCTCTTTTTCTCCGTATGCCCCGTTTACCGCGGCCACCGCATATCTGTCGCCTTCCTTTAAGCCAAGCTTTGAAAACACATATTCTGCCCGTCCGCGTTCGGCATAAAACGGTTTTAAAGCCAAATCACCTTCAAGGCATATGTGCGGAAACGGTACGGAAATCAAATTTAAAAGTCTTTTTGCCTCGCATACCGACGCACCGTCACGCAATCCGATATAATTACAGGCTCCGAGAGCCAGAGCCGTCTCTCGCGCGCTTCTTTTGCCCTTTATCGGATCTATACCGTTTCCCCACAGTTCTATTATTTTTGACTTTCTCCTTGCATAACGCAGTATCCGCGTATAGTAATACAGAGAACGCCGTGAGGTGGAATTTTGAATCAGGGTGCCTCCGCCGAACACGACAACGCCGCAACGCCTTATTTCGCGGATAAGCTTAAGGATATCGGAGCGTTTTTCACAGCGTATACCGAATTTTCCCGCGTCTCTTTTCCCTCCCGCCGTCATAGCGCACACGGATAAGGCGGGATATTTTTGCTCCGCCCGCTCTACGGCACGTAACAAAAGCGCGTCGTCACCCATATTTCCAAATCCGTAATATCCGCACAAAAGCACACCGCCGTCCGAATAACGGTAAGCCTTCAGGGCTCTTTTATAGACCTGCTCCGTTTTCTCAGCCATATTAGCCGCCGAATGTCTGCAAACGACGTATTCTCTCATAGCGTTTCCGATAGCCGAACGCTCCTCAAACGACATGGAAAGAACTTTTGACACCTCGTTAAACAAGTCGTTTTCAGAAACTTTTTTATCTCCGCGGCAGCAAAAATTCGTCGCCTCACAGTAATCAAGCTGATCTCGCGTAACCAAGCCGAAAAATCCCTCGTTGCCTCCCAGCACAACGGGTACCGCACAGGACATTGCCTCAAGCGCGGCACGCGAAACGCCGACAAATACATCCGTATCTTTCAATATTTCAGCCATATCCGAAACATGACCGAGAGCACGTATAAGCGCTCTGCCCGCGCTTTTATTGATTTTTCGCGCTTTGGCACAAATATTTTCATACTCCGTGCCTCCGCCGCAAATCAGAATTTCCGCATTTTCAAACCGTGCCTCAAGACGACGGGCAATTTTACAAAGAGCATAAGCCATATCGGAGCAATCGCCGTCAAGCCGGCTTGCAAATACGGCCTTGACTCCCTGCCCGACCCGCTCTTCCGCACAAAAGCGTTCCGTATCGATACCGTTAGGAATTACGTATACGTTTTCCGAAAAAACATTTTTCCCCCGCGCGCAAATATAATGTCCGAGGTCATAGCTTACGGCAATAACCGCCTGTCCCCAACGCGAAAAGGCGTCGATGAGACGGCTGTCGCGGTAGCGTGCGTGTACCGTCGTGACCAAAGGTACACCTGCCCCTTTGCAGGCAATCGATGCCGCAAAAGCGGCGGCTCTCGTATGAGCGTGCACAATTTGAAAATTTTCTTTTTTTATCAGCGTCTTAAGTCTTACGGCGCACAACAGCACGTTAAATACGTTTGACGTCGAAAGCGGCAAATGTATATGAGCTATCCCGACGTCTTCAAGACGCTCCGCCAGCTCTCCGCCCTCAGAAGCAACCGTAACGCCGACGCCGCGGAGGGAAAGGAACCGCGCCAGCTCGTATACGTGCGTCTCCGCGCCTCCCCTGTCCATTTTTGCCGTAATCATAAGTACGTTCATATACATCTCCGTTTTTTATTTATTGTCCCCACACCGTACCATATTATTAAAAAAAGCGACAAAAATACATTGCAATAGCAAAATTATTATGATATAATATATGCAGAAGCGCTATCGCGCACGCCATAACGCAAAGGAGCAAATATGCTTACCTATTACCAAAAAAGGCAAAACGACTGTTATTGCCGAGATACAAAATATTCAAAAAAGACCTTGGGCTATATTTCGCATCTCCACTATCACATAGAGCTTGCATTTATAAAAAGCGGAAAAACGCACGTGGTGGTAGATTCCAACGAATACACGGCGGAGGCGGGAGATATAGTCGTTATCTTTCCGAATCAGACTCACCGATTTGAAACGGTAGAACGAGAGAAATACATTGTTTTAATCGTAAATCCCGATTTTATATCGGAGCTGGCGGAGACGTTTACGTCCAACGTTCCGATATCAAATCTCTTTAAGGGAGGCGCACTTGACCCGACCCTGTCGCAAATAATCGAAAGCATAAGCGAAGTTTATTATTCCGAAAGTCCTTTGAAGGATACTATTCTTCGCGGACATTTGCTGGCATTTTTCGGAAATCTGCTGCAAAAAATGCCTCTCAAGCCGATACAAACGAAGGAATCCGATGTTCTCGGAGCCATTTTGAACTACTGCATAAACAACTCCGACAAACAGCTGTCGCTCGATATTTTGGAGAAGGAACTTCACATAAGCAAATACTATATTTCGCACATAATGAGCAACAAGCTTAAAATGGGCTTTAACGACTACGTAAATTCCATTCGCGTTTCAAACGCCTGCAAATATCTTGCAAAAACCGACAAATCGGTAACGGAAATAAGCGACATTGTCGGATTTAACACAATGAGAACCTTCAACCGCGCATTTCAAAAACAAATGGGCGAAACTCCGCGGGAATACAGAAGCAAGCAAAAAAATCAAAAATGAGACGGAATACAACCGTCTCATTTTTGATTTTATAAAATTTATCAGCCTATTTTATCGACAAACGCTCTCGTTATGTCAACAAGCCGCCGTGCGCTTTCCGCGGCCGACGCCTCGGCAAATATGCGAAGCAGCGGCTCGGTACCCGAAAAACGGCAGATAACGAATGAGCCGTCCTCAAAATAAACCTTACAGCCGTCCTCGTAGTTGACGCGCACAATTTTCCTGTCAAAGTCGGGAAGGCACTTTTCCGTCATAATAACATTTTCTATTATCGGCTTACGCTCGGGCGCAAAAGTAAAGTTGCCTTCCTGCATTACGTATTTGCCGTACTTGTTCTCAAGCTCCGCCCAAAGCTCGCTCGGCGTCTTTCCGACGGCGCAGATCATTTCCACAAACAGCGAAGCGGCATATACGGAATCCTTGCCGAAGATATGACCGCGTACCGTCAAGCCTCCCGACGACTCACCGCCGAGCACCGCGTCAACCTCGTCAAGCTTACTTGATATATATTTAAAGCCGACGGGAACCTCATAGCATTTCTCGCCGAAGGATTCGGCTACCGCGTCAAGCATATGCGTCGTCGCAAGGTTTCTTACGACGGGTCCCTTCCATCCTCTGTATTCGTGAAGATACCAGTACAGCATAACAAGTATTTGGTTTGCACTCAGATATGCGCCGTTGCCGTCAACTATACCGAGTCTGTCGCCGTCGCCGTCAACGGCAATTCCAATGTCGTACTTTTCGCTGACGACGCGCTGAATCAGTGCGCCGAGCTGTCCGACACCCGGAGCGGGCATTGAGCCTCCGAAATATGCGTCCTTGTTGGAATTCATAAGATCGACCGTACAGCGAGTCGTATAAAGGATGGTCATAAGAGGGTACGTTCCCGAGCCGTGCATAGGATCAAAAAGTATACGCAGTCCTCTTGCCTTTATAACATTCGTGTCGAGTCTTGACAAAATAGAATCTATAAAGCCGTTAAACGGTGTATGCAAATACGTAACAAGTCCGAGACTCTCCGCCTTACCGAGAGACATATAAGCAGGTCCGGCATCGGCAATAAGCTTCTCAAGCTCCGCCGTACACTCGGCAGACGCGTCTCTGCCCTCCTCGACAATAAGTTTGATACCGTTGTAGCTTGACGGGTTGTGACTTGCCGTAACCTCTATGCCGTAATGCAGACAGTCGTTTTTCACTATAAACATTATAAGCGGAGTGGGTGCGCTTCTTTTAAGGAGCCAGACGTGAACGCCGTTTGCACACAGCGTTTCCGCAATCCACTGTGCTGCGTTTTCCGAAAGAAAGCGGCGGTCATAGCCTATAACTACGGGCTTATCCGTCTTTCCCTCTTTTTTCATAAGCGCGCAGATACCCTGAGCAGTTCTGCAAATATTTTCCTTTGTAAAATCGTCTCCGATTACGGCGCGCCAGCCGCCCGTTCCGAAAAGTATCTCTCTGTTTTCCGACATTTTGTCTCTCCTTTTGATTTTCCCGTTATTTGAGCTTACATTATATAAGATAAAAATACAAAAGTCAATACGTTTTGAGCTTTTTTTACGCCGTATGTTCAAAAAAGGACTTGTCAAACAAATTTTTATACCAACAGTGCAAATGTCTTAAAAACGCAATACTCACACCGAATAAGTCTAAATCAATGAAATAACTGCCTTTTTCCGCACCCGATGTATAGTGAAACTCCGCTTTTCACATCCCCGTCGCATTTTTTTCAAAAAATAAACTCAATATTCAAACATAATTTACGAAGAAAGGTTTAATTTGTAAACAAAAAGTATTATAATATTTTATGTATAATGTCTTATTGTACTTTTTTGAGAAGGAGATGCAAAACAAATGATAAAAACACTGTTAAAAAGCGTGCGGGAATATAAGCGAAGCTCTGTTCTTACACCTATATTCATCACCGCCGAAGTTGCCGTTGAATGTATTATTCCGTTTATAACGGCAAAGCTTGTAAACGAAATACAGTCGGGCTGTGAAATGAACACAATCGTAAAATACGGCTTGATTCTCGTAATGCTGGCGGTAATATCGCTCGTATGCGGCGCACTTGCTGGACATTTTGCTTCCGTCGCTTCCTGCGGATTTGCAAAAAATCTGCGTCACGACGTATATGTAAACGTTCAGAAATTTTCGTTTTCAAATATAGACAAATTTTCGACATCGGGACTCGTTACAAGGCTTACGACCGATATAAACAACGTCCAGATGTCTTATATGATGATAATAAGAACGGCTGTACGCTGTCCGCTGATGATAATTTTTGCGGTCGTCATGGCGGTAATGATAAGTCCCAAGATGTCTATTGCATTTGCAATTATAATTCCCTTCCTTGCAATCGGTCTCGCACTTATAATCACACGCGCTCATCCGATTTTCAAGCAGGTATTCAAAAAATACGACAATCTCAACAACTCCGTTCAGGAAAACGTTTCGGGTATGCGCGTTGTAAAAGCTTACGTCCGTGAGGATTTTGAAAAGAAAAAATTCTCCGCCGCCTCCGACGACGTTTGCGGCGGCTTTACCAAAGCGGAAAAGCTGCTTGCGCTCAACAACCCCTTAATGCAGTTCTGCTTTAATTTCAATATGATAATAATTTGTCTGTTCGGCTCTATGCTCGTTGTAAAATCCGGAGCAACAGAGCTGACGGTCGGTGAAATGTCGTCTCTCATTACCTACGGTGCTCAAATTCTTATGAGTCTTATGATGGTATCGATGATCATTGTAATGATTTCAATGTCTCTTGCCTCGGCAAACCGTATCTGCGAAGTACTCGACGAGCAAAGCTCCATCGTATCCCCCGCCTCCCCCGTAACCGAGGTCAAGGACGGAAGCGTTATGTTTAACGGCGTTAACTTCAGATACGCCGCCGATTCAAAGAAAAATTCTCTCTCCGATATAAATCTCTTTATTTCCTCGGGAGAAACCGTCGGAATAATCGGCGGAACGGGAAGCGGAAAAACCTCGTTGATACAGCTTATTTCCCGTCTGTACGACGTCAGTGAGGGCTCGGTAAAAGTCGGCGGAGTCGACGTCCGCGATTATGACCTCGAGGCGTTGAGAAATCAGGTATCCGTCGTTCTTCAGAAAAACGTTTTGTTCTCCGGAACAATAAAGGAAAATCTTCGCTGGGGTGATGAAAATGCCACCGATGAGGATATGATAAGAATTTGCAAGCTGGCTCAGGCCGACGACTTCATACGCACATTCCCCGACGGCTACGATACTTACATCGAGCAAGGCGGAACCAACGTATCGGGCGGACAGAAACAGCGTCTTTGCATTGCCAGAGCACTTTTGAAAAAGCCGAAAATCCTCATTCTCGACGACTCCACAAGTGCCGTCGATACCAAAACCGACGCGCTGATAAGACGCGCTTTCGCCGAAGAAATTCCGGATACGACGAAAATTATCATCGCTCAAAGAATCTCTTCCGTCGAGCACGCCGACAAAATCGTCGTTATGGACGGCGGACGCATAGAATCCGTCGGAACGCACAGCGAGCTGATGAAATCAAGCCCGATATACCGTGAGGTATATGATTCACAAACCAAGGGAGGCGATGAAGTATGAACAGACAGTCAAATCACCAAAGCAGAAAAAAAGGCGCCATAGGCAGACTGATAAAGCTGCTGTTTAAGGATTACAGGAAGCAGCTCATTCTTGTTCTCGTATGTATTGTCCTCACCGCGATAGCCTCTACAATCGCAAGCGTATTTATGAACTTTTTCATCAATACCATCGAAGAAGGTCTTGCCGGCGGCTGGGACGCCGTGAGCGTAAAAATTTTTACGGCTATCGGTATAATGCTCTGCATTTACGCGGTCGGCTGGATTTCATCCTTCCTGCACACGCGTACAATGGCAGTTGTAACTCAAAGCTTTATGAACGATATGCGCAAGCGTATGTTCGACAAAATGCAGAGCCTTCCGCTTCGCTATTTTGATACACATCCGCACGGCGATATAATGTCGTACTATACGAACGATATCGACACGCTCCGCGAGCTTATTTCCCGCACGATACCGCAAATCATAAGCTCAACGCTTATTCTGACCTTCCTTGTATTCTATATGCTTTATTTAAGCGCGTGGATGGCTCTTGTTGTTGCGGCAGCCACCGTTGCTATGGTGCTTGTCACCAAGAAAATCGGCGGAAACAGCGCAAAGCATTTTATAAAGATGCAAAAGTCGGTAGCAAAAACCGAAGGCTTTGTCGAGGAAATGATGGACGGACAGAAGGTAGTCAAGGTATTTTGTCACGAAAACGAAAGCGAAAAGGATTTTGACCGCGTAAACGAACAGCTTTGCAAGGACGCAACGAACGCCAACCGCTTTGCGAATATACTGATGCCGATTATGGGCAATATCGGAAACCTGCTGTATGTTTTCGTTGCCTTTGTAGGCGGTCTCCTGATAATAAAAAATGCTCCCAACGTTTCTATTTCGGGACAGGCAATGGGCATTGCGGTCGTTGTTCCCTTCCTCAATATGACGCGTCAGTTTACAAATAACGTAAGTCAGCTCTCACAGCAGGTCAACTCAATCGTTATGGCAATGGCAGGTGCGGCACGCGTATTTGAAATAATAGACGAGGAGCCCGAAAAGGACGAGGGCTACGTAACTCTCGTAAACGCAAAATACGTCGACGGTAAAATTACAGAATGCAAAGAAAGAACGGGAATGTGGGCATGGAAGCACCCGCACTCCGCAGACAATTCCGTTACCTACACGCCTCTTGCCGGAGACGTGAAGATAGAGCATATGGACTTTGGCTACGTTCCCGAAAAAACAGTTTTAAACGATATCACGCTGTACGCCG
>CAYVLG010000006.1:0-17238 GCA_964452345.1 uncultured Lachnospiraceae bacterium | reverse complement strand
AATTGCCTGCTTTTCGTCCTTTACCATCATGGTTTTATTCACCTTTCTTTATTTTATTTATCGTCAACACAGAAATCGGCGGGTGAAATTCCGCTTAAAGCGGCTTAAAATCCGATACCCGTGATAACGACACTTGCTAATATTATATCACGACTTTTAATATTTGTAAATAGCTTTTTTGAAATTTCTCAAAAAATTTGATTGAGCTCCAAAAAGGCACAAAGGTAAGGGAGGAGCTTGCTCCTCCCGCAACAGATTATTTATTTTTTTTGCAAAAGCAAATTACAGCATTGCCGCGCCGATAATTCCCGCATCGTTGCCGAGCTGTGCAATGCGGAGCTCGGTATGAGGAACGCTGTCTCCTCCGTAGCCGCCGCCGTATACGAGCGGAGCGAGAGAATCTATCAGCGACTGTCCCTCTCCGGAAATTCCTCCGCCGATTGAAATAACCTCGGGCTGGAATATATTTATCATATTGGTGATACCGCAGGCAAGATATTTTATGTACCTATCGTATACCTCTTTTGCCGCCGCGTCGCCGGCGCGCATAGCGTCGCAAGCCGTTCTGCCCGAAACCTTCGGAGCGTCGGCCATAAGCGTAGCTCTTCCTTCAGCCTTGCACTCTTCTATTTTTTCCTTTGTCATGCGGATAAGCGCAGTTGCGGAGGAATAAGCCTCCCAACAGCCGAGTCTGCCGCATGAGCACTTGACACCGTCTGCCTCGATAACGGTATGTCCCAGCTCTCCGCCGGCGCAGTTGAAGCCGGAATAAACCTTGCCGTCAATTATAATTCCGCCGCCGACTCCCGTACCGAGAGTTATCATAACGCTGTATTTTGTGCCCTTTGCCGCGCCCGCGCACGCCTCTCCGAGGGCGGCGGCATTCGCGTCGTTCTCTATTTTTACGGATACCTTGCCGTCAAGCGCATTTTTCAAAAGCTCGGCAATCGGAAACTTTTTAAAGGGAAGATTGTTTGCGTACTCAACGACTCCCGTGTTGTGATTTGCCGTTCCGGGAGTTGCTATTCCGATATTCTCGACCTCGTCAAGCGTTATTCCTTTTTCCTCACATACGCGTCGGCAGCACGACGCTATGTCGGCGACAATGGCGTCTCCTCCTCGCTCCGCGCCCGTCGGAACGCTTGTTTTTTTAATTATCTCCGCATTTTCGTTTACAAGACCTACCGCGATATTGGTACCGCCGAGGTCAACGCCTATTCTGTACATTTCTTATAGCTCCTTACATTTTGATTATATTAATATTATAATAGACCCAAATCAGTCTGTCAAGACCTTTTTACGCTTTTTTGCTTTTTCCGTGCTCGCAAAGCCCGCCGAGAGGACATTCGGTGCAAATCGGAGAGCGAGCCGTGCAAACGTCGCGTCCAAACTGCACTATTCTGTGGCACAAATCGGATTGTTTGTCCGGCTCCACAAGCTCGGACATTATTTTTTCGACTCTGTGAGCGTCCTTTAAGCTTTCCGGATACATACCGAATCTTCCGCAAATACGTATGCAGTGCGTATCGGCAACGATTGCAGGTTTTCCGTAAATATCTCCGAGCAGCAGATTGGCTATTTTTCGTCCGACTCCCGGCAGCTTCAAAAGCTCGTCCATACTGTCGGGAACCACTCCGCCGTACATGTCGCGGAGCATAATACATTCCGACTTTATATTTTCCGATTTGCTTTTCCAAAGACCGCAAGGACGCACAAGCTCCGCAATTCTTTCGAGAGGAGCGTCCGCCATAGCTTCAAGCGTCGGAAATTCCGCAAACAAATCACGGCACACCTCGTTTACGCGCGCGTCGGTGCACTGTGCCGACAGACGCGCCATTATCATAAGCCGCCACGGCTCCCCGCCGTGTTCCAGCGCGCACGCCGCGTCGGGATATATTTCTTCAAGCGCGGCAACGATAAGCCTCATTCTTTCGCGCTTTTCCGCATCAGTCATCACAGTTATTCCTTTTTGCCACAAAATACGTACCGATATGTCCGCCGTCAAGCAGTGTATAAAGAACCTCCGGCTCCTGACCGTTGATTATAAACATCGGTATTCCCTGCTCCGTAACCATCTTTGCGGCATTAAGCTTGGCTATCATTCCTCCGGTTCCTCTGTCCGTGCCGGCACCGCCCGCTATGGCGTATATTTTATCGTCCACCGCCTCGACACGCTCTATAAGCCTTGCGTCGGGATTGCTCCTCGGGTCGGAGTCGTAAAGACCGTCGACATCGGAAAGATTGAGCAAAAGATCCGCTCCGACAAGCTCCGCCACGTATGCCGAAAGTATATCGTTTCCTCCGAATTTCGTAAGCTCGTCCGTCGAAACCGCGTCATTCTCGTTGACTATCGGTATGCAGTTCATTTCGATAAGCCTTCGGAAGGTATTTTGAGCCGCCGTTCTTCTTTCGGTATTTGAAACTATTTCCTTTGTCATAAGTACCTGAGCCACCGTGTGACCGTAGTCCGAAAAGAATTTATCGTATATTTTCATAAGCTCGCTTTGTCCTATAGCCGACATCGCCTGCTTTTCCTCGGGTGACGACGGAATGCGTCCGAAACCCATTCTCGCAACGCCCGCGCTCACGGCTCCCGAAGAAACCAAAACGACCTTGACTCCGCTGTTCTTCATATCCGACAGCACCTTGACAAGCTTCTCTATTCTGCGGAGATTGAGATGTCCCGTGCTGTGCGTCAGCGTTGAGGTTCCAACCTTTACAACAATGATTTTACTGTCTCTGAAATATCCCATTTTTCAATTCCTTCGATTTTCGTTTATTTGAGTTATATTATACATCATTTTCTTTCTTTTTTCAATATAAAACGAAAAAAAGTTTTTATTTGCTTGACAAATTGCGCATTTGGGGGTATAATAAGGTTAGCAAACGCTAACCGATTAAGCTTTGCAAACAAAAAACAAGGAGACATTATTTTGAAGAAACTCAAATACGGCGTCAAGGGAATGAGCTGTGCCGCCTGCGTCGCTCACGTTGAGGCGTCGGCAGCAAAAATATGCGGCAAGGAAAACGTCAGTGTCAGTCTGCTGACAAACTCCGTAACCGTTACGGTCGCCGACGACACCTCGGAAAAAGAGCTGTTTTCAAAGCTCAGGGGAACCTTAAAAAAGAGCGGATATACGCTTGTCGCCGACGAAGCCGAAAAAAAAGGAATAGAAAAAAGCGAGCAGAAAAAGAGACTCGCACGTCTCATAACGTCGTGCATAATCACCGTAATACTTATGTACGCCGCAATGGGGCATATGCTCGGACTGCCGACTCCGGACTTTCTTTCCGACCCTCTGATATCGGCGTCCGTACAGTTGGCACTCACCATTCCCGTAATCGTCATTAACTTTAAATTTTACAAAAACGGATTTTCCGCGCTGTTCAGGCTGTCGCCGAACATGGACTCCCTTATAGCGATAGGCTCGGGAGCGTCTCTTATATACGGCTCGGTAATGCTCGTACTGATAGCAATTGCCACGTCCGCAGGAGACACCGAAGCCGCTCACGAATACGCCCACGGGCTTTATTTTGAATCCGCGGCAATGATTCTGACTCTCGTATCTGTCGGAAAAACACTCGAGGGCAGAGCGCGTGCGAACGCTCAGACAGCGGTCGGAAAGCTGGCGTCAATGCTCCCCGACACGGCTCACGTAATACGGGACGGCAGGGAAACCGATATTCCCCGTTCCGAGATATCGGTGGGGGACGTAATCGCCGTAAAGGCGGGAGAGGCGGTGCCGACCGACGGAGTTATAATCGAAGGCTCCGGAGCATTTGACGAATCCGCATTAAGCGGAGAAAGCATTCCGATTGAAAAAAGCGTCGGTGACGAAGCGAACGCGGTCTGCACTCTCGTCGGCGGCTACGTAAGACTGCGCGCAACTCGTGTCGGAAAGGATACCGTTCTTGCCAAAATAATAGGGCTTTTGGAGGACGCGGCGGCGTCAAAGGCACCGATAGCGCGCCTTGCAGACAAGGTCAGCCGCATATTCGTGCCTGCAGTTATGGCTATATCACTGGTTACTCTCGGCATATGGCTTGCAGTAACGCACGACATATCCCGCGCACTCGACTGTGCGGTATCCGTCCTCGTCATCTCCTGTCCCTGCGCACTCGGTCTCGCAACTCCGACCGCGGTAATGGTCGGAACGGGCAAGGGTGCTTCATACGGAATACTGATAAAGAGTGCGCAAGCTCTCGAAAATCTCCATTCCGTAAAATACGCACTGACGGACAAAACGGGAACGCTCACCGAGGGTAAACCGTCCGTAACCGACGTCATACCGTTCGGGGTCACGGAGGACGAGGTTCTCTCCGTCGCCGCTTCCGCGGAGGCTCTTTCTTCTCATCCTCTCGCCGCGGCGGTTTGCAGAGAAGCCGAGGCACGAGGCTTGCAGGCATTGCCTGCCTCGGACTTTGAGAATGCCGTCGGTATGGGAATAAGCGCAGCGGTAAACGGTCTGCCGTGTCTTATCGGGAAGCCGAAATTTTTACTTGCAAACGGTATAGGCGAAAGTACGGCAGCGCTTGCCGAGACTCAGTCGTCGAGGCTTGAGGCACAGGGAAAAACCGCAGTATGCGTTTCTCTCGGAGGCAAGCTTTACGGCATTATCGGCATTGCAGATAAAATCCGAGAGGACAGCGTAAAGGCGGTTTCCGAACTTAAAGCATTGGGAATAGAGCCGATTATGCTGACGGGCGATAACGACCGTACCGCTCGGGCAGTTGCGTCGGAATGCGGAATCGAACACGTATATTCACAGCTGCTGCCTGACGGCAAGGAAGCGATAATTTCCGAGTTTTCGTCAAAGGGAAGAACCGCAATGATAGGAGACGGCATAAACGATGCACCCGCGCTTGCAAGAGCCGATATAGGCATCGCAATAGGAGCGGGAACAGACGTTGCAATCGACTGTGCGGACGTGGTTCTGTCGAAAAATTCACTGCTCGACGCCGTCGGAGCAATCAGGCTGTCGGGAGCAACGGTAAAAATTATAAAGCAAAATCTTTTCTGGGCGCTTATTTACAACGCAGTTTGCATTCCCGTTGCCGCAGGCGCTCTTTATCCTCTGCTCGGAATAACCCTTTCACCGATGATCGCCTCGGCGGCAATGAGTCTTTCTTCCGTCTGCGTGGTGCTGAACTCTTTAAGACTTTCACGCTTCACGGTACACGAAAAATAATATAGCTCCGTTATATCTCCGTAACGGTAATTCAAACAGAAACGTCATATAAACTGCAAAAAACAAATACATTTTCTTATCGGTATTGACAAATCCGCCGCCATATGGTATAATATAACCGTATGAGGGAGTAGCGAACGCATACGCGCAGTAAGTCAACATACTGACCCCGCGGGGTCTGGCTTGCTTCAAATCGCGAGACTCATGCATCGGCGGAACGTCAGTGCATGGGGTCTTTGTTTTTTGTCCGACACCGAGCACGGCATATCCGTGCTCGGATTTTTATTATTTTTTAATTTTTAACGGAGATGAAAAATGGCACTCAACTTTACTTTTTATTTTAACAGCATACTGCTCGGCGTGGGTCTTGCAATGGACGCTTTTTCCGTATCTATGGCAAACGGTCTAAACGAGCCTGCAATGAAAAAACCGAAAATGCTCGGAATCGCCGGAATGTTTGCATTCTTTCAGGCGCTTATGCCTATGCTCGGCTGGGTTTGCGTGCACACAATGGTTCAGTACTTTGAATCGCTCGAAAAATTCATTCCGCCGACAGCTCTTGTTCTGCTCGGCTTCATAGGCGGTAAAATGCTTATAGAAGGAATAAAAAACAAAGACGAAACCGCCGAGGAAAATGCGGGGCTCGGCTTTGCCGCGCTTTTGCTTCAGGGCGTGGCAACCTCGATAGACGCGCTGTCGGTCGGCTTTACGATTGCCGAATACGATTTGTTCTCGGCAATACTCGCCTCGCTCATAATCGCTTCCGTAACATTCATTATATGTATGGGCGGTATAGCGATAGGAAGAAAGGCAGGAATGCACCTCGCAGGCAAGGCGGGAATACTCGGCGGCGCGATACTGATATTTATAGGCCTGGAAATATTTATAACAAGTCTGCTCTGATTTTGAGGCTCATATATTCCATTTTACTGCGTTATTATTCCTTTTTGGGATATAAGCTTGACTTTGAAAAGCTTATATGGTAAAATATCGTAAAGTATAAATTTCGGAGGCTCTTTATGAAAATTTTCACAGTATGTATCATAGCAGTATGCCTGATTGTAATTTTTTTCGTGACTTTTACCGCATGTCATTCGCCTAAGGTCAAGAACACAGATTCCGAAAATCCTGAAAATTCCGACTCCGGCGCCGAAGAAAAAACGAACGGCTCTCTTCCCGCCAAAAGCGCGGAGCTGACCTATACCGCCGCCGACGGCTACGTTTTGGAGCAATACGGCGGTATGACAAACGAAGATTATATCTCCGCCGCCGATTATTTTACGGAAAACGGATATGAGGAATACTGCGCCTCGGATATAGGCAATTTTGTTTCAAAAACCTTTAAGGGCGAACGGGATTACCGCGTAATATCGTTTAACTCGGAAAAAGGAGAGCTCTGTATAGGAAGCTCGCGCACGGGTGCGGCTTTACCGTACACGGGCGTATGCGGAGAAAAAATCAAGGAACCGATCGTAACGCAGGTCTATTCGGAGAAAATAAACGGAATGTCCTATATCGTAAGCCTTGCCGACGGAAGCTTTCTCGTGGTCGACGGCGGCTGCAAAGAAAACGCGTCTGCTCTTTACCGAACGCTCTGCGAGCTTAACGGATCTGAAGAAAATATCCGTATCAGAGCTTGGATTATAAGCCATTCTCACAGCGACCATTACGGTGCGTTTATACAGTTTTCAAAAGATTATGCCGACAGCGTCAAGCTCGACTGCATTCTCTACTCCCCCGTTAAAGGAAGCGACGACGAGCAAAAATATTTCAATACCTCGTTCGCGTCCGACGCGGCACATTTTAAGGGCGCGGTGCTTTGCGGAGTACACACGGGTATGTGCTTCGATATGGGCGGAGTACGCATTGAAATTCTTTCCGCTCCCGAGCAAATCTACAAAAACGGAGAGGACCTCGATTTCAACGAAAGCTCCGTTGTGTTCCGCGTCAAAAACGAAAACGGCTCGGTGCTTTTCCTAGCCGATGCGGGAATCAGCGTATCGCGCTTTATGCTTGACGCATACGGCAGTGCTCTGAAAAGCGATATGGTACAAATATCACATCACGGCTGTGAAACGGCTCCCTCGGAGCTGTACGACGCGGTTGCGGCGGCAACCTGCTTTTGGCCCTGCAGCCAAAATCTGCTTTCCAGAGACCGCGGTGAGCTCGTAAAACAGCATATCATCAACGCAGAATATTCAAAAGAGCATTTACTGCACAGCTACGGCACGGTAACACGGGCACTTTCACATAAAGCTCAATCTCACGGTTATCTAAACGTAATGCCAAAGGATACGTCGGACATTTCGTACAGCTCGTTCGTTTCAAATATGGTATACGATAACGGCATACTGAAATTCGACGTCGTAAATCCGAACAACTCGGAACAGCTCGACCCCTATATATATTTTGAGCTTGACGGCGCGGACACGGAAGCCTACAATGCAATAAGAATAGTTGCCTCATCAAGTTCCTGTACAAATTCCTCGGTCTTTTTTGCCTGCGGTTCCGACAACACCTTTACCGCTCAAAAGGAATGCAAATTCGGAATAACGGGAGCAAGCGACAGCGGAAAAACCACGGTTTTCGGCTATCTTGCAAACATCGAGGGATACACGGGAACGCTTAACCGTCTGCGCCTCGATTTCGGGTCGGCAGTCGGAGAAACAGTTGAAATATATTCGATAGAGCTTTTCCGCGTCGATTTGGAAAAATAATAAAAAGCTTTTTCCGACACAGAAAAAGCCTAAACCTATGACAAAGCCTGTCTCAAGCAAGAGACAGGCTTTTTTAGCTCAAAAATGTTACCGACTGCCGAAGGCCTCGGTTATTTTTATCACAACAGCCGAAACATCGTCGGTACACCCGCGCTCATCGGCATAATGCATAACGGCGTCAGCCAACCGATCACTGCTGTGCGTCATTATGCGCGAACGCAAAAACTCGAACAGCTCGGGGCACTCCTCCCGACCTTGGGTGACTCCGTCGCTTACCATAATTATAATGTCGCCCGGCAAAAGCTCCGCATTTATTCTTCCGATATCGGGTTCCTTCAGTATACCCATCGGCGCGGTACGGGACTGAACCTTAAACAGCGAGCCGTCACGGAATATATAGCTCGGAGCGGCTCCGCATTTATAAAAGGACATTTTGCCTTCCACAAGGTCAAGGGAGCAAAGATCAAGCGTTGCGGTACATTCGCGTACCCCGATACCGTTTCGGCCGCACAAAAACGAATTGAGAGTTTTCAGCGTAGCTCCGACACAATCGCCCGCAAAATCGTTTATCGGCAGCAGCTTACGTAAAAACACCGAGCAAAGCTCCGATACGCGCGCCGCCTCCCGTCCGCTTCCCATTCCGTCGCTTATAAAAGCAAAGCACGGCGCGTCACCCTCGGATATGCCGAAGCTGTCTCCGCAGAATTCGGTCTCGTCGGCGGCACAGCGTTTTCTTCCCGCAATCTGTGCCAAAAGCACGGCGGCGCGTGAAAAGGTCATTAGGCAACAGCCGTCAAGCTCCGCAATTCCGATGCGTTTTACACGAAAACCGCAGGCGCGCTCTATCGCCGCGCCCACCCCTTCGGCATTCGCCTCAAGCAATTTTATTTTGCGAGAGCAAACGACTATTCTTTTTTCTCCGTCAGCCGATACACATACAGAAGCGTTAAGCTCGGGGAAGCCGTCCGCCAGCTCCCTGCATATCCGTCTGCCCGTCTCAGAATCCGTCAAAAAGCCATGAGCGTTACGCTGCATTACCGCCGCCAAATACTCGGCTGTCGCTCCGAAGCATTCGGCAAGCGCGAAGCAGCGCCCAAAATCCGAAAGATACACGTCGCGAAAACCTGCCTCACAGTCAAGCTCCGCGTCTATCTCGCCTATTTCAAAGAGTCCATCTCCCGCCGTATCACCGTCGGTCTGCTCCAACAGCTCCGACAGAGCCGAAAAGCCCTCGCACAAAAGCTTTATTCTTTCCGACGCATCGTCAAGACGCGCAAGCGCCGCCTCATTACCTCCGATTTCCGTTTTGCACGGTTCCGCGGCAACGTTTTCGGCATTTTTATCCCGGCTCTTTGCTCCGAAATATAGTCTGTCGACCGTAAGAAAAACAAAATTTGAAGCAAGCAATGCAGGCAGAAGAGTGCTCACCGCGCTTATTCCGTCGATATATCCTCCCCACGCAATTCCTACGGCAAAAGACGCAAAAGCACCGAAAAACGGAGTCACCGACGACAAAAAGCCGTATGCAACCGTACCGAACACAAACAGCGGAGCAAGCCTCGGAGACACACAAAGTCCCGAGGCAAGAGCAACAAACGCTCCGTCAAGCACCCCCTGCCTGCGCGTCACTGCCAGAGAGGCAAGCATAGCAAAGAATACAGACGCGGATATTCCGTAAAACGAAAGTCCGCGAAGCCCCCAGGTCATACCGCATATAAGTACGGCAAGCCCGACACTGCGAGCAAGCGTTCCCGATTTACCGTCCTCGAGCGGCAATAAAAATACCGCAGCAGCA
The DNA here is from genome assembly GCA_964452345.1 of uncultured Lachnospiraceae bacterium. Taxonomy (GTDB): domain Bacteria; phylum Bacillota; class Clostridia; order Oscillospirales; family CAG-272; genus HGM12713. Next base: position 7,537 of record CAYVLG010000006.1, on the reverse strand, counting down.
GCCGAAACAACAATTCCCGTTATTGCACTGAAAAGGTCGTAATAAAGAAATCCGCCAATCAAAAGCCTGTACAGACCGACGGCAAAAGCTCCGGCCGCTGCGGCGACTGCACGCAATGCCGTATTTTCGCGGAAAAACGCCGCGCGCCCTTCGTTATCTCCGCCTCCTGCGGTAAGCGACGAAAAGGCGGCGCGCACCAGCAAAGCAACCGCATACGCCGCAAGGTACGCGAGAGGATTTTTTCTTCCGATAAGAGAAAGACACAGCCCGACAAACACCGATACGGTATGTATTCCGCTCGCGCACAGTGCAGAAAAGCCCAAGGGAACGGTGCCGAAGGGCAGCTCCGCACGTCCGAGCGCGGCTCCGACAATAAGATAAGCAGCCTCCGTCAGCACCACCGCGGCTGTCATTCCCCCATTTTTCAAATCCGCCGTATATTCACGTTCTTTTGCATTCATTTTTCAACGTCCTTTCGATTTAAGTGAATATATTTTAACAGACGTCCGCCGAAAGCCGTGTCGTAATATGCGGTTGCTTAAAAAATTTTTTCGACCCAAACGGCAAACTTTTCAATCGCTATTTACTTTTTCGCCGTCTTTTTCACGCTCCTCCGTCGTATTGTCTCCGTTAACGTTACTTTTCGTCGAGCTGTTTTCGGAATATTTTTCGTTCATAGAGGCTTTGAGCGACATTATACCCGCCGCAGTAAGCATTATTCCGAAAATACGGCGCAAAAGTCCGCTTGAAACAACCGTTGCCAAAAGAGAGCCTCCGACGGCTCCGACAAGCCCCGCCACGGTCATTACGAGCACTGCCGAAAAATTGATTTTTCGCCTGAATGCCTGAACGGAAACCGACGCACCTGCCGAAAACAGAAAAAACACAAGGTTAAAGCCCTGGACGGCAAGCTGCGGAATATCGGTAAATACCGCAAGATAAACCGCAAAAAGACCGCCTCCGCCTATTCCGAGTCCCGATATAAACGCGACGGCAAGAGCCGCCGCCATACTTATAAGCATACGCGCGTCACCTCAAAATAAGAATAATTCCCGACACGGCGACAAGAGAAGCAAACATCCGCTTTACGACGGACGATTTCAACTTTCCGAGCATAAGCCCTCCGACCGCACCTCCGACGACTGCGGGGATAATAAACACTCCAAAGCCCTCAAGCTCCATATTTCCGCGAGATACATATATAACCGCCGACAGCACAGATACGGGGAGCATAACACAGAGAGCCGTCGCAAACGCCCCGTTCTTATCCTCCGCCACGTCGGGCAGCAGGCGGGTAATCGCCAGCGCCGTTATTATTCCGCCGCCGGCGCCGAGAAATCCGTTTACAAAGCCCGCCAGAACGCCTGCCGCCGCCAGATACACCGCGGCTCCGCGCGGTATTCTTTTTTTCACAACCGCTTCCTCCGATTTATTTTCACAAAATCCTTGAAACATAATTGAAATTGTGCTATAATTATTATAATTGTATTTAAAACATAAAAAATGCGCTTACGTAAATTATTCCCGTTATCGGAAGAATTAATCACTGTATACACAAAGGAGATTTTAAAATGCCGGCAAAGAAAAAATCCGCACCCAAAAAAGGCTCACAGAAAAAAAATACGGGCAAACCCGACAAGAAGGTTAATACCGTTAAAAAATATCAGAGAAGCCTCGGAATGAAAATAGCTCCCTACATATTCTGCATTCTCGCCATAATCCTCGCCGTCTGCTTTATACTTGTTGCGATAGACGGCAGTGCGGGCAGTTTAGGCTTCGGAATGCAGGCATTTTTCCGTGCGCTGTTCGGCGGCGCGGCATATGCCCTGCCTCCGGTACTCGGCTACATCGGTGTGCGCTGGTGCATATTCAATATACGCTGGCACGAAAGCTCGATGAAAAGCGACAGCGAGGATCACGTAGATTACGTTCGCGCAAAGCGCACGATTAAGCTTGCAGCGGCAATGACCGTCCTCGTATTTATACTCGCGTCCGCATTTATAGGCGTGACCGCGGAGCAAAGCAGCTTTTCACTCTCCGACTTTTGGTCTGACGGCTGGGACGGCGAAGGAGGCGGAATAATAGGAGGCTCTCTCGGCTGTCTTATGTTCGTTTGCTTCGATACGGTACTGTCAATAGTGATTCTCTGCATACTGTTCGTAATATTTATCCCGCTTGCACTCGGAATAACTCCGAACTACATACTCTCGAAAATACGTGACCGTCACGCCGTCAACGCCGCTCAAAGAGCCGAGGACAAGAAAATGCTCGCCGAACGCGAAGCCGAAGAGCGCAAAGCGCGCCCAACCGTTGCTGTTTCCGCTCCTGCCGTTTCCAAGCATCACGCAAAGGAAAAAAGCGTTTCCCGCGAGGTCAGCGTGGATGAGCTGTTATCCGACAGCCCCAAAACCTCTCCAACGCCGGTAAAAGCAGACGTACAAAAGGAATTTAACGCATCCGACGTCCGCATAGCTCCGTCGGACAGCGAGATTGCACGCACGGAAAAGCCTGCCGAAGCTGAAAAAACAAAAACCGAATCGGGCACTCCTCTCGACTTCGGAGGCGACAGCGGATTCGACAGGGGAGAATTTGACAATATCGACAATATAATAAAGGGACTCGATACTCCGATAGCTCCGACGCCCGCTCCCGCCGATACGCTTGAAAAGGCCCCCTCTCCCGTTCCGCCGTCGGTGGATATTTCTCAAATGTCGGGCGAGGCACTGCTTGAGGATATGGCGGAGGTAGCTCCCGACGATACGGGCGAAACCACCGAGGTTATCGCACCTTATGTATTCCCTCCCGTCGATTTTCTTACGGCAAACAAGGACGTTGACACCACCGACCACACGGAAGAGCTTCAAAGTAACGCAAAGGTGCTTGTCGAAACGCTCAGAAGCTTCCGCGTCGGCGTAAAGGAGGTCACCTATTCCAGAGGTCCCACGATAACGCGCTATGAGCTGAAGCCCGAGGTCGGAACACGTGTTCGTTCAATTGCCAACCTCGTGGACGACATCGCGTTAAATCTCGCAACCTCGGGAGTACGTATAGAGGCACCAATCCCCGGCAAAGCGGCGGTCGGTATAGAAGTACCCAACCAGACGCGCGCAACAGTTTATCTGCGCGACCTCATAGACAACCCGAAATTTACGGACTCGAAAAGCAAGCTGACGGCGGCTCTCGGAATGGACGTAGGCGGAAATCCGATTCACTTCGACATTGCAAAAATGCCCCACCTGCTTATAGCGGGTACAACGGGCTCGGGTAAATCGATATGTATAAACTGCATTATAATGAGTATACTCTACAAGGCAAAACCCGAAGAGGGCAAGCTCATTCTCATAGATCCCAAAAAGGTTGAATTTAATATGTACAAGGGTATTCCCCACCTCTACTGCCCGATAGTAAGCGAGCCGAAAAAGGCGGCGGGCGCGCTGTCCTCCGCGGTTGCGGAAATGGAACGCCGCTTTGAGCTGATAGAGCAGGCGGGAGTACGCGACATAGGAAGCTACAATGCGGCGGCGGAAAATGACCCCGAGCTTGAATTTATGCCGCATATGGTTATAATAATCGACGAGCTTGCAGACCTTATGATGACGGCAAGAGACGAGGTCGAAACCTCGATATGCCGTATCGCTCAAAAAGCAAGAGCCGCAGGTATTCATATGATTCTCGGTACACAGCGTCCCTCCGTCGACGTCATCACGGGACTTATAAAGGCAAACGTTCCGTCACGTATTGCCTGCACGGTTATGTCGCAGGTAGACTCCCGTACAATAATCGACGTTGCGGGCGCGGAAAATCTCATAGGACGCGGAGACATGCTGTTCGCTCCCGTCGGAGCGTCCAAGCCGATACGCGTACAGGGCGCATTCGTCAGCGAAAACGAGATAGAAAAAATCGTAGACTTCGTTAAGGAAAATAACGGAGAGGCGAGATACAACACCGACTTTATCAACAAGATAGAGGAAGAAGCGGCGAAATGCGGTATGGGCAAAAAGGGCGCTGCCGCCGAATACGACGGTGCAGAACCCGTCGGCGGAGATACAAAATTCGCGGACGCGGTAAAAATTGCAATAGAATCGGGTAAAATATCCACCTCGCTGCTGCAAAGACGTATAGGTATCGGCTACGGAAGAGCCGCAAAAATAATTGACAGAATGCAGGAAATGGGCTACGTTTCAGCCCCAGACGGAAACAAGCCGCGCAACGTACTGATTACAATGGAAGAATATATGCGAAGAATCTCCGAAGGAAGCCTCGGAGACGAATAAAGGAGAATAACGCAATGAATATGATTTTTATGAGATTTCCCGAAGGACGCTCAAAAGCGCTTACCCTAAGCTACGACGACGGAGTTATACAGGATATAAGACTTGTCGGTATCCTTAACAAATACGGCATAAAATGTACCTTCAATATAAACAGCGGACTTTTCGGTCAAGGCGACCGCCTTACCGAAGAGCAGGTGCTGCAGCTTTACAGCGACGGCGGTCACGAGACGGCAATACACACCTATACCCACCCGTGGATTGCCGATATTCCCTCTGCAAACATCGCATACGAGGTAATAGAGGACAGAAAACGCCTCGAGGAGCTGTTCCGCCGTCCCATAAGAGGTATGGCATACCCGATGGGCTCGGTAAGCGGCGAAACGGTAAAAATTCTCGAAAGCTGCGGAATTGCTTATTCACGCACTACGGAGAGCACGGAACGCTTTTCTATGCCCCAAAATTGGCTGACGCTCCCCGCAACCTGTCATCACCGTAACCCGCGCCTGACGGAGCTGACGGACAAATTTTTGTCACTCGACGTACAGCATCATCCTCAAATGTTTTATATGTGGGGTCACTCATACGAATTTGACACGCACGGCAATTGGAACATTATAGAAGATTTCTGCGAAAAAATGAGCGGAAGAGACGACATATGGTACGCAACAAATATTGAAATTTACGACTACGAGCAAGCATATAAGCGTCTCGTATGGTCTCTCGATTATCGGTTTGTAACAAATCCGTCGGCAGTTCCCGTTTGGTTCAGAATACGCACGCAGACACAAGAACCGCGTATAATCAAAATAGAAGCGGGACAAACGCTCGAGCTGTAACTTTTAATGCCTAAAATGCAAAATTCCGCAAATGCCTGCCGTTTTTTGAGATTTTTTTGAAAAAAGCCCTTGACAACCGCACTTAAACGTGATATAATAATAGCTGTCGTCGGTGGGGCATCGCCAAGCGGTAAGGCAACGGACTCTGACTCCGTCATTACCTAGGTTCGAATCCTAGTGCCCCAGCCAAAAAAATCGGTAAGCTTTGTTAAAAGCTTGCCGATTTTTACTTTTTCATCTTACCGTTTCACCAAAACATTTATTATAGAACCGCAAAAAAAGCACTGAAAAAACTTCAGTGCTTTTTTATTGAATGTTTTTCAGTAGCTGTTAGTCCAAAGCCTCTCGGTACTTTGCGTTTCCTCGGAATTAACCGTCTCCGCCGATTCGTTTTCTGCTTTTGTTTCGGAAAATCCGTTATCGGAGTTTTGGGAAACATCGCAGGAGCAGAGCGTGAGAGCAAGCAAAAGCACGGCGACAAGCCGATATGATATTTTCATATCTTATTCGCCCAAATATGCCTTTTTGATACTTTCGTCGTTTATCAGGTCTGCCGCCGAGCCTTCCTTTACGATAGCACCCGTTTCCAAAACGTAAACTCTGTCGGATATCGACATCGCCTTTTTTGCGTTCTGCTCAACGAGCAGAACTGTTTTTCCGTTTTCTCTGAAGGTTTTTATTATTTCAAATACCTCGGAAACCAACAGCGGTGAAAGTCCCATAGACGGCTCGTCAAGAACGATGGTTTCGGGATCGGACAGCAGTGCTCTGCCCATTGCAAGCATTTGCTGTTCTCCGCCAGACAGCGTTCCCGCCATCTGTTTTTTTCTTTCCTCAAGTCTCGGAAACAGTGAAAATACAAGCTTCATATTTTCCTCGACCTTTGTTTTATCCTTTTGCGAATAAGCTCCCATAAGCAAATTATCGTAAACGCTGAGATTTTGGAATATGCGGCGTCCCTCTGGAACATGCACAAGTCCCATCGATACTATTTTATGGGCGGGCACCTTTGTCAGCTCGCACCCCTTATAGATTACAGAGCCTGCCGAAGGACGGATAAGACCCGTAACGGTATGAAGCGTGGTTGTTTTACCCGCTCCGTTTGCGCCGATAAGCGAAACAATCTCTCCCTTTTCGACCTTAAACGAAATACCCTTAAGTGCGCGGATAACGCCGTAGCTCACCTCAAGATTATTTACTTCAAGCAGTGTTTCAGACATTTTCGGAATTTCCTTTCATAGCTTATTCGCCGATATATGCCTTTATTACCTCGGGATTTGAAAGCACCTCATCGGTTTTACCCTTTGCAAGCTCGGTTCCGAAGTTCAAAACCGTCAGCTTCTCGCATATACCGCTTACAAGCTTCATATCGTGCTCGATAAGCAATATTGTAATACCGAAATTTTCCCGTATATACGTAATATCGTCCATCAGCTCCTGCGTTTCATTGGGGTTCATACCCGCCGCAGGCTCATCAAGCAGCAAAAGCTTGGGATTTGTCGCCATAGCCCGCGCTATTTCCAATTTTCTCTGCTTACCGTATGGCAAATTGGAAGCAAAATGCTCGGAATATTCGTCAAGCTCAAACACACGCAGAAGCTCGTGCGCGCGCTCACTGAATTCCTTTTCGCTTTTTTTGTGTCTCGGAAGCCTCAAAACAGACTCTGCGACACTGCAATGTATCTGATTTGAAAGTCCGACCATAACGTTTTCGAGAACCGTCAGATTTGAAAACAGTCTTATATTCTGAAACGTTCTCGCAATGCCCTTTTTGTTTACCTCTATCGGAGATTTTCCCGTGATATCCTCCCCGCAGAGATAAAAGCGTCCCGACGTCGGTTTATATACTCCGGTAAGAATATTGAAAACCGTTGTTTTTCCCGCTCCGTTGGGACCTATAAGTCCGTAAAGCTCTCCTTTTTTTATTTCGAGATTTACGTCGTTAACAGCCTTCAAGCCGCCGAACTGTATGCAGAGGTGGTCGGTTTTGAGTACTGTTTCCGTATTTACTTCGGAAGCCGTCATTGCGAGCCCCCCCTTCCGTCAGTCGGTGTCCGCTTTTTTTTGAATATTTTTGCGGTCAGATTTTTGATATTGTGCGTTTCCCTGAAGCCCTTAAGCGCGGGAGCGTTATTATATATAACTATGATTATAAGAATTACCGCATAGAAAAGATTTTGCAGTACGTCAAGATCTCCCGTAAGAATGGTCTGAAGCTTTACGTTGAGGAATGTTATCAGCGTTGCGGCTATAATCGAGCCGTTTATGCTTCCTATTCCGCCGAGCACGACCATAACGAGAATTTCTATGGAATAATTGTAATCGAAGTTTGCACTCTGTACGCGAGACTGCGTATAGCTGTAAAGCACACCTGCAATTCCCGCAAAGAAAGCCGATACCGTGAATACGAGCAGCTTATATTTCGTT
>CAYVLG010000005.1:0-17639 GCA_964452345.1 uncultured Lachnospiraceae bacterium | reverse complement strand
AAAGGCAAAAATTCTTGCAAAGCTCGAATATTTCAATCCCGCAGGCTCAGCAAAGGACAGAGTGGCAAAGCAAATGATAGACGATGCCGAGGTAAGCGGAAAGCTCAATCCCGACTCGGTAATAATAGAGCCCACCTCGGGAAATACGGGAATAGGTCTTGCCTCCGTCGCCGCCTCGAGAGGCTATAAAATAATAATCGTAATGCCCGATACAATGTCGGTCGAACGCAGAAAAATTATGAAGGCATACGGCGCGGAGCTTGTTTTGACAGACGGCGCAAAAGGCATGAAGGGTGCAATCGAAAAAGCAGAAGAGCTCGAAAAAGAAATACCGAACAGCTTTGTCGCGGGACAGTTTGTCAACCCCGCCAACCCCTTGGCTCACAGACTGACAACGGGTCCTGAAATATGGGAAGACACGGACGGAAAGGTCGATATCTTCGTTGCGGGCGTCGGAACCGGCGGAACGGTAACGGGTGTCGGAGAATATCTGAAATCAAAGAATCCGAAAATAAAGATAGCTGCGGTTGAACCTGCATCGTCCGCCGTGCTTTCGACGGGAATTGCAGGACCTCACAAAATTCAGGGCATAGGAGCAGGCTTTATACCCGAGGTACTCAATACCGCAATATACGACGAAATAATTCCCGTAACAAACGATGACGCCTTTGCAACGGGTAAGCTTATAGGAAAACGCGAGGGCGTGCTTGTCGGTATATCCTCGGGAGCCGCCGCATACGCCGCAATAGAGCTTGCCAAGCGTCCCGAGAATGCAGGAAAAAATATAGTCGTTCTGCTTCCCGACACGGGCGACCGCTATCTCTCCACACCGCTTTTTGAGGAATAAAGGCACTATGAGTATATATCTTGACAATGCGGCAACAACAAAAATGAGCCGTGCGGCAATATCCGCAATGCTCCCGTATATGGACGTTATTTACGGCAACCCGTCGAGCCTTCACAGCGACGGTCAAAGGGCGCGCGAAGCACTCTGCTCCGCGCGCGAAAAAATTGCGGAGCTGCTTGGCTGCTCCGCGAATGAAATAACCTTTACCTCGGGCGGAAGCGAGGCGGACAATCAGGCTCTTATCTCCGCCGCACGCTTTGGTGAGAGAAAAGAAAAAAAGCATATTATTTCAACTGCCTTTGAGCATCACGCCGTACTGCATACGCTTGATGCGCTGAAAAAACAGGGCTTTGAAATAACTTTGCTCGACGTTCACGAAAACGGGCTTGTAACGCCCGAACAGGTAAAGAATGCCATTCGCCACGATACCTGTCTTGTAAGCGTTATGTATGCGAACAATGAAATCGGAACAATTCAGCCGATAAAGGAAATAGGAGCTGTCTGCCGTGAAGCGGGCGTTCCGTTTCATACCGACGCCGTACAGGCGGCAGGTCATCTCCGAATAGACATAAAGGAGCAAAACATCGACCTTTTATCGGTTTCCGCACACAAATTTCACGGTCCCAAAGGTATCGGCGTACTGTACGCAAAAAAAGGCCTCCCTCTCGTAAGTATCATTGAAGGAGGCGCACAGGAAAGAGGCAGACGCGCGGGAACGGAAAATATACCCGCAATTATGGGTATGGCGGCGGCTCTTGAGGAGGCGTGCGGGAAAATGGACGAATGCTCCGAGAAAACGGTGTTTTTGAGAGACAGACTGATAGAAGGAATTTCAGCAATTCCCCATTCTGTTCTCAACGGTGACAGGACACGGCGCCTTCCCGGCAACGTAAGCTTTTGCTTTGAGGGCATAGAAGGTGAATCGCTTTTGCTTTTACTCGACGATAAGGGCATACGCGCTTCGTCAGGCTCCGCCTGCACGTCGGGCTCGCTTGACCCAAGTCACGTACTGCTCGCCATAGGCAGAGTGCACGACGTGGCGCACGGCTCTCTTCGCCTCTCACTTTCGGATGAAAACACGGTTGAAGAGATAGATTATACCGTAAAAGCGGTAACGGAAACCGTTGAATACCTGCGAAGCATATCTCCCGTATGGAGAGAGCTCAAGGAAGGAAAAAGAAAATTTATCATTGAATAGGAAAAGAAAATGGCATTATACAGCGAAAAAGTTATGGATCATTTCCGCAATCCGCGCAATGTCGGCATTATAGAAAATGCCGACGGCGTGGGTGAGGTCGGCAACGCAAAATGCGGAGATATTATGAAAATATATTTAAAAATAGATAACGGCATTATCGGCGACGTTAAATTTGAGACGTTCGGCTGCGGTTCCGCCATAGCGTCAAGCTCTATGGCAACAGAGCTTATCAAGGGCAAGCCCGTTTCGGATGCACTTGCTCTTACAAACAAAGCCGTTGCCGAGGCACTCGGCGGACTTCCCGCCCATAAGCTCCACTGCTCCGTGCTTGCCGAAGAAGCGATAAAAGCGGCGCTTAAGGATTACTACGACAAAAACGGTATCGAATACGACCGCGGCATATTTCCCGACTGCGAAACCTGCGGACACTGCTGCGAATAATTCGGCACAATGCCGTCAAGGTAAGGAGAAAAATATGATGACAATATCTACCAAAGGAAGATACGCCTTGAGGATGCTTATCGACATTGCCGAAAACAGTGACGGCGAATACGTTCCGATGAAGGCGGTAGCCAAGCGCCAGGGACTGTCCTTAAAATATCTCGAAAGAATACTTCCGGTGCTTACGCAAAACGGCATATTGGAGGGACATCAGGGCAAGGGAGGAGGCTACCGGCTTACCAGAAGTCCCGAGGAATACACGGTGGGAGAAATACTTCGTCTTGCCGAGGGAGATCTCGCCCCCGTTGCCTGCCTCGAATGCGGAGCGGTTCCATGCGACAAGGTAAGCGAATGCCGCACCCTGCCTATGTGGAAAAAATTCAGCGATTTGATAAACGGATATTTCGACGGAATCACGCTTAAGGAGCTTATGCGCGACGGCACAGCCGCCGCCAAACGTTCCGACGTATCGTTTTCCGACGCACAGCTTTAAAAATCAAAGCCGTGCCGCCTCCGCAATCATTTTTTCCAGCTCCCGCGCAGGAAGGCTCGGGGCGCGCCCCTTTCTCGTAACCAAGCATATTTCTCTTGAAGGAATTTTATCCCTAAGCTCCAATTTACATATTCCGTTCGGCTCGTCATCAAGAAATTTCTCGGGTACGAAACCGATACCGAGATTATGCCTGACGATATGTATAATCTGGTCTGCCGTTGCAACCTCAATGTCTGCGGAAAACGCTATGCCGTGCTTGGCAAACAGCTCGGAATAAAAGCTGTTTCCCGAATGTCCTTTACCCAAAAAGACTATCGGAAACCGCGAAAGCTCTTCAAAGGTATATGCTCCGCCGTCAAGCTTTTGCTTAAGCCCGTCACCGCAAATGGCGGCGTCGCTGAACGTCATCACGCGCATTTCCGAAAGCTCCGCACAGCCGACGGTCGGTCGGGTCACGACCGCAAGATCCGAAAGCCCGCTTTTGAGAGACGCAATCGCCTGCGGCGTGGACATATTCGATATTTTTATTTTTATTCCCGGATATCTGCTTCTGTAATTATTGAGTATCGGCAAAAGAAAACAGCGCAAAGCAATTTCCGTCGCACCTATCGTAACAACTCCGCTTTGCAGTCCCCTGCCTGCGCATATTTCGTCCTCTCCCGCACGTATGTGCTCAAAGGCAAGGGCTATATGCGAATACAGCTCTTCCCCCTCGGGCGTAAGAGTAACGCCCCTGTTGCTCCTGATAAAAAGAGTACAGCCAAGCTCCGCCTCAAGATTTTTTATTGCACGCGTGATATTCGGCTGATTGTTTAAAAGGGCGTTTGCCGCCTCCGTTATACTTCCGTGTCTTGCAACGTAGTAGAAAATTCTGTAATAATCATAACTTATATTCATACGCTCTCCATATCAAAAAGATATATATAATATTTCAAATATACATTTGACATATATCCATAATAGTATTATAATTATTATCGGACATTTTGTCAAGTGTTTTTTGTATTCGGAGGATAAAAAATGAATAAGGATTTAACCGTCGGCAAGCCTTCGGCGGTTTTGTGGAGATTTTGCCTGCCGCTGTTCGGCAGCGTCATTTTTCAGCAGCTGTATAACATTGCGGACAGCTTTGTAGCGGGTAAGTTTATAGGAGAGGACGCGTTGGCAGCCGTCGGTAACAGCTATGAAATTACACTTATATTCATAGCCTTCGGTTTCGGCTGTAACATAGGCTGTTCGATAGTAACGTCAAAGCTTTTCGGCGCAAAGCGATACGGTGAACTTAAAACCGCGGTTTATACAACGCTCATTTCAAGCGGATTTCTTTGCGTACTGCTTATGCTTTTCGGGCTTTTGCTCGGTCAGCCGCTGTTACATCTAATCAACACTCCGACGGATATATTCGCGGACTCTTGGACATATCTCGAAATTTACGTTTGGAGTCTTCCGTTCGTTATTTTTTACAACGTTGCAACGGGAATTTTTTCCGCACTCGGAGATTCAAAAACGCCGTTTATTTTTCTCGCCTGTTCCTCTACCGCAAATATAGCGATGGATATACTTTTCGTAACGGTGTTCGATATGGGCGTTGCGGGAGTTGCGTGGGCAACTCTCATATGTCAGGGAATAAGCTGTATCCTCGCCTTAATTTTCGTATTTAAAAGATTTGCAAAAATCAAGGTTGAAGGAAAAGTCGCCGTATTTTCGGCGGCACTTCTTAAGGACATATCGGCAATTGCCGTGCCGAGCATACTTCAGCAAAGCTTTATATCGGTAGGCAACATAATTATTCAGAGCATTATAAATTCCTTCGGAGCGGGAGTTATGGCGGGCTACGCGGCTTCGGTAAAGCTGAACAATCTCGTAATTACCTCGCTCACCACACTCGGAAACGGAATTTCCAATTTTACCGCTCAAAATCTCGGTGCAAAAAAACACGAACGCGTACACGAGGGCTTCCGTGCAGGCATTAAGCTCGTATGGCTTATCTGTATTCCTCTCGTACTGCTCTATTTGTTTGCGGGAAAATACCTCGTATATATCTTTCTCGATACCCCGAGCGATGCCGCGCTTCGGACGGGAATAATTTTCCTGCGTATTCTCTCCCCCTTCTATTTTATAATTTCAATGAAAAGCGTCGCGGACGGAATACTGCGCGGAGCAGGAAAAATGAACAAATTTATGATTGCGACGTTTACGGATCTTATCCTGCGCGTTGCTCTCGCAAAGATTCTGTCCGTTTGGCTCGGCTCAACGGGAATATGGCTTGCTTGGCCTCTCGGCTGGACGATAGCGACGGTAATGTCCGTAATTTTTTACCGCACCTCCAAGCTTGACGAGCTATGCTGAATAAAAAAATAACGTGTGTGACGAATTTTCGGCACACACGTTATTTTTTAGCTCATACTTTTTCTCCGCGGTTAAGCTGTCTGTACGTCTTTATTATAAGCACGGCAGAAACGGCTGCCGCAAGAATATCCGACACGGGCATTGAATAAAGCACACCGTCAAGCCCGAAAAATATCGGTAAAAGCAGTGCAAAGCCTACTCCGAACACAATTTCACGCACCATAGAGAGCATGGTGGATTCCAATGCCTTGCCCATTGCCTGAAGGAAAATAAAGGTCGCTTTGTTTATACATGCCAAAATTACCGTGCAAAGATAAATTCTGAATGACTTTACGGCAAAATCGGTATAGTAAACGCTTTCGTTCGAAGCTCCGAAAACGCTTATAAGCGCAGTCGGAAATAACTCAACCGCAACCAAAGCAACCGCTCCGACAACTGCCTCGTAAATAAGCAGTCTTGTGAAAAGCGAGCGCACGCGGTCGGAACGCTTGGCTCCGATATTGTATCCGACAATCGGAATGCACCCAGCCGCCATACCTATGGAAACGGATATGACTATCTGAAAGAATTTCATCACTATACCGACTACCGCCATAGGAATTTGAGAGTACTGTTCCTGACCGAAAACGGCGTCAGCCGCTCCGTATTTGCGGAGCATATTATTTATAGCCGCCATCGCCGCAACAAGGGAAATCTGCGCCAAAAAGCTGCAAAGACCGAGCGTAAGCGTCCTTACCATAATTTTTCCGTCGGGCTTAAAGTCCTCGGCGTGCAGAGCAAGCAGCTTTGCACGTGCAAGGTACACCAAGGAAATTACCGCCGTTACTATTTGTCCGATAACGGTTGCAATTGCCGCGCCCTTCATTCCCCATTTGAATAAGAAAATAAAAACGGGGTCGAGAATTATATTTAAAATTGCGCCTGCCAGCGTCGCCGCCATCGCAAGGTTCGGGCTTCCGTCCGCACGTATAATCGGATTCATTGCCTGACCGAGCATATAAAAAGGAATACCTATTGCAATATAAACAAAATATTCCTTCGCCAGCTTAAACGTCTCCGCGTTTACGTTGCCCCCGAAAGCCGTTAAAATCTTATCGGCAAAAATCAAATAGACGGCGGTCAAAGCTATACTGCTTAAAGCGCAAAGCAGCAAGGAATTTCCGACGCTTTTTGTCGCCGACCCGTGCTTCTTCTCTCCAAGCGAGATACTGACAAAGGCACAGCAACCGTCGCCTATCATAACCGCAATTCCAAGCGCAATTACCGTCAGCGGGAACACGACGGTATTCGCGGCATTTCCGTATGAGCCGAGATAATCGGCATTCGCTATAAAAATCTGATCCACAATATTGTACAGTGCACCGACCAACAGCGATATGATACATGGTACGGAATACTTCCGCATAATCCGCCCCACGCTTTCGGTTTCAAGAATTGCCTGACTGTTGTTTTCCATATATTACCTCCGAAAAATTGAAAGGCGCAAGTCCAACCGCTGGACTTACGCCTTTTAAGCTACTCACTTATTTATATTATACCACAATATTAAAAAATTTTCAAATGGATTTTTTCAACGAAAAAATCGTGAAAAACGTCCTGTTTTTGAAAAGATTTGTTATTTTGCCGCAAGCTCGGGATAAAGTATTCCCGCCAAAACCCCGTAGGCGTCCGCAAAGCGGCTGTTCGGCTTGTTGTGGAACAGTGCCTTATCAAGGTAATAAACGCGTCCCTCCTTAACCGCGGTCAAAGCATTCCATATTGCATTATCGCCGTATTGCTCTTCAACCAGCTGTTTTACGGTATCCACGCCGCCGTGACACTGGATAATGATTATGTCGGGATTCGCCGCATATACGGTTTCAAGATTAACGGTTATGCGCTCCTCCGCGCCCTCGTTATACCACGAATCGACAATATTTACGGCTTTCATTTCCTCCAGCATTGCACCCACAACGGTATTGCTCGTATTTGCCGTCAAGGTTTTTGAACTTGAAAACATACAGAACACGGAAGGATTGCTATTTTGCTTCCGACACTCCATAAGGTCAGAAACAACCTCGTCAAGTGCCTTCAGAGCAACGCTTTCCCAAAGCTCCTCACTGCCCGTAAGATTACAGCACACCTTAAACCATTTGAGATAATCCGAAAAATCGTCGTATTCCATAACGATAACCTGTATTTCCGCCGCCTTTGCAGCCGACTTTATCGTTGAGTATCCGCTCATAGCCGTAGAGCATATAATGAGGTCGGGCTGCATATTAACCATACCTTCAACGTCCCAATTCTTTCCAGCCGCCGACGTTGCAACAACGCTTACTCCGTCATCAAGGGTTATGTCTCTGCCTATGTATTCCTCATATACCTCTACCGCGCTCGAGCCGCCGATACAGCCGGCAACCGTTCCGCCCGCCTCATACCAAAGCGTTGTAAAGCTGGAATAAAGATTTAACGTTTTTTGCGGATTTTTTGCAACAGTAACGCTCTCAGCGTCGGAGCCGTCGGTAAACGTAACGGAGGTATCGCTTACAGAAACCGCGTCAGCCTTTTCAAGGAATTTCGCACGCAGTGCCTGCTTACTTGCCTCGTCTCCGCCGTCAAGGCTTGCCTCGGAGCTATTCTCGGCGGCAGACTCCGTATCCGTATCTTTAATATCCGACGTTGCGCACGACGTCAGACCTCCAACAGTCAGGACCAACGCAAAAATAATTGTCAAAAGCTTTTTCATTTTGTTTTTTCTCTCTTTCTTTATAATTTATTTTATAAATTTATTCGGAATGAAAAACGGACAGCCGTACTCACCGTCAATCATAATCCGAGCGTCAATATTGAATACATCGCTTAAAATCTGCGGAGTTATAACTTCCTTCGGAGAACCGCACGTATATACATTGCCTCCGCGCACGGCGAAAATCAAATCGGAATACCGCGCCGCAAGATTTAAATCGTGCAATACTGTCAGCACCGTAATTTCCAGCTCCGTATTTAAGCTTCTTATAAGCTCCAGCACCTCAATCTGATATCCGATATCGAGATACGTGGTCGGCTCGTCCAAAACCAATATTTCAGGCTCCTGAGCAACCGTCATTGCAATCCACGCGCGCTGACGTTCACCGCCCGAGAGCGTGGAAACCGCTCTGTCGCGGAGCTCGCCAAGTCCCGTAAGCGTCAGGGCGTTATCGATTATTTCATAATCCTTTGCGGTCATTTTTTTACCGAAGGACAGATGAGGATATCGTCCGTAGGATACGAGCGTCCGAACGTCGATATCGGGAGGCGCCGTATGTATTTGCGCAAGATACGCAATTTTTTTTGCCAATTTTTTGGGAGAATATTCCTTCATCGGTCTGTCCTCAAAAATAACAGTCCCCTTTTGAGGCGTGACCGCTCTCGAAACGGTTTTAAGCAGAGTGGATTTTCCGCATCCGTTTTGACCTATGACCGTAACAAATTTTCCCTTCGGTACCTCCAGAGACAGCCCGTCAAGCACTGTTTTCTTACCGTATTCAACCGTAATACCGTCAAAACCGAAATACATCAGCCTTCACCTCCGCCGACATTTTTCCCCTTTGCACGGAGCAGCCACAAAAAGAACGGCGCACCGATAAAGGCAAGAATAATACTTACGGGTATTTCTCCGGGAGGCATAATTACTCTTCCCACCGTATCGCACAGCGTTATAAGAGAAAAGCCGAGCAAAACCGACGTCGGAAAAAGGTATTTATAATCCGAACCAACCATAATCCGCGCAATATGAGGAACTATCAAGCCGACAAAGCTTATAAGTCCGGCGGCGGCAATCGCCGAGCCTGCAAGCAGTGAGGACACGGCAATAAGGAAAAATCTGAATAATTCGGTACGAAGTCCCAAGGAATTTGCGGTTTCGTCTCCGAGCATAAGAATATTCATTTTTGACGGCAGGAACACGCATATTACGATGCCGGCCGCGGCGTACGGAAGAATCATAAGGAACGACGACCAGTCCGAGCCGTTGAGACCTCCCACAAGAAATCCCGAGGCATTTCCGAGAGAGCTTGCAAAGACCGTCTTTATCACGTCGTTAAACGCTCCGAACAAAGCCGAAACCGCCATACCGGACAGTATCATTTTAACGGGGCTGACCCCCTTTTGATAAGCCAAGCCGTATATCAGCATGGTTGTCGCAAACGCTCCTATGATAGAGCCTATCGGCAAAAGATAGGACAGCGACGGAAATACGACGAGCGTAATATATCCGACAAAGCTTGCTCCGCCCGTAACGCCTATGGTGGACGGAGAGGCAAGATTGTTGCGCATAACGCCCTGAAGAATACAGCCAGATAAGGCGAGGCAAATTCCGACAAGTCCGCCCGTAAGTGCTCTCGGCAGGCGCAGATTCCATATCAGCAGTCGGGCGACGCTTCCGTCGTCCTTAAAAAGTGCTCTGACGGTTTCTGAAAACGAAAGCTTGACCGTACCGACGCCGACGGATATTATCAGCGACAGCACGCAAAGCACCGCCAAAACAGATATAACGGCAATACGGCGTGCAAGCAGCCGTTTGCTTTTGTTCTCCGACTTAATCATCTCTTTTTCAAAAACTCCGCGACAGCCGCGCGAGCCTCCGCCAAATCATCGGCGTCGGGATGTCCCAAAGCCTGCTTTTGCTTTTCAAAGCGTTCGGGAGTTATTTTCCCCTCTCGGAGCTTTTTTGCGGTTCTGTTTAAATCCACCGACCCTTGACAAAGGAAATGTCCGAGTAACGTATTATGTGCGGAGGCGAGAGCAGAAACGCGTTCGCAAACGCTTTTATAATGCAGTGTATCTCTCGACGCGCCGAGCGTTCCGATGACTATAAGCTTTTTCCCTTCAAGTCTGTTAATCAGCGCGATTGTATCGGGGTCTGCGCTTCCCTTGTCGCACCAATACGAGAGCACCCAAGTGTCGAACATATCAAGCATTTCGTCATTGACGTATCTTATGTTGTAGGGGCCGCAGCAATCGGGGACGGACTCTTTTACCGCTTCGGCAAGCTTAAAGGCATTGCCCGTAACCGTAGAAAAAATAATTGGTATCATTTTCACCGTAATTCCTTTTATGTATTTTGCAAAGCATTTTTAAGATGTTCTATGTACAGCCCGCGGATTTCCGCATATTCGCCAAGCCCCTTTACAACGGGAACAACCGAATAGCCAGCCGCCGTCAGCCGTGATTTCCAGCTGTGCGGTTCATCGCCCGCCATATCACGGCACGCGTGATCTCCCGCCGCAAACAAAAGCGGAGTGAGAAAAATTTTGCCGCTCCGAGAAAGAGCAAGCTCCGGAAACAAATCCTCGAGGCTCGGAGTACTTTCAAGCGTCGCAATATGAATATGTCCGCAGCCCAACCGCCGGCACACGTCAGCAAGCTCCGCATATACACAATTCGAGCGGTGATCGCTTCCGTGCCCCATAACCACAAGCTCGCCGTTATCGGCGCAAAACTCATTTGCAAGCACACGGCAAACCGCTTCCATATCCTCTGCCGAAGATAACAGCGGTTTTCCGACGCATATTTTTGAAAATTTATGCTCATATTTTTTTACCGCGCCGTATATCAGTTCGCATTCCGAACCGTCTATAATATGAGAAGGCTGTACCGCTATTTCATCATACCCGCCATTCGCCAATTCCTCTAAAGTCTCCTCGACGGATTTGGCTTCCCCGCCTCGGCTTTTTATCATTTCCCGTATTCTTTTGCCCGTAAACGCCCGCTTCAGCTCATACTCGGGAAAAGCGCTCTTTAAAGCATTTTCAAAAGCACCGACTGATTTGGCACACGCTTCGGCATTTAAAGTACCGTAACTCACGGCAACGATTGCTTTTTTCATAATTCTCCTTTGCTTCAGTTAGCCATCGCTAACTTGTTGCCTTTAAATCAGCAGACGCTTTTGGTTAGCGTCTGCTAACTGCCTTATTATACCACGCGTGCATTTATTTGTCAACAGCCGAAAACAAAAAAATTGTAAACAATTTGTTACTCAAAGTTATTTCAGGGCTTCAAGTATTTCCGCCTTGGTATGCATACCGATTAAGCGGTTTACTTCCTTACCGTCTTTGAATACCACAAGGGCGGGAACGCTCATTATTCCGAAACGTCCGGCAAGCTCCGCCTGTCTGTCAACATCGGCAGCAATAATACGGTATTGAGGATTTTCAGCCGCAATTTTCTCCACCGTCGGCATAAGCGTTCGGCACGCACTGCACCACCCCGCATAAAATTCCAAAAGAACCGTTTCACCGCTCCCGACGGTACGTTCAAAGTCATTCTTATCAAGCTTTAATACAGACATAAATTTCTCCGTGATTTTTATATTATACCGCTTCCGCAAAAATTTTGCTTTTATACGCCGTATAACATAAGCTTAACCAAAGCATATTAATAATATTCATATATCAAGGAGGATAAAAATGGATAGACTGCTCGTCATAATTACTTTTTCCGGCTCGTTTCTGGCCCTGCTTTTCTCCGCATTAACGGCAAGACGCGTTACCCGTCTGCCCGAGGGCACGGAGCAAATGCAAAAAATATCGAAATCCATACGTCAAGGCGCAGGAGCATATCTAAAACGACAGTATACAACGGTTTCGGTATTCTTCGGTGCCATGTTTCTGTTGCTCGGCGCACTTGCAATATTCGGACTTGTCAATCCTTTCGTTCCGTTTGCCTTTTTAACGGGAGGCTTTTTTTCCGCTCTCTCGGGATTTATCGGCATGAAAATAGCGACGGCGGCAAACGCAAGGACGGCAAACGCCTGCCGCCAAGGACTTAACGGCGGACTTCGTGTCGCATTTTCGTCAGGCAGTGTAATGGGCTTTACGGTCGTCGGTCTCGGATTGATCGATATCTCGGTATGGTTTTCTATATTGAAATTCGTATTCGGTCTGTCGCCTGCGGAAATAACCGGGGCTATGCTGACCTTCGGAATGGGCGCTTCGTCAATGGCATTGTTTGCCAGAGTCGGCGGCGGCATATTCACAAAGGCGGCAGACGTCGGAGCTGACCTTGTCGGCAAGGTGGAGGCGGGTATTCCCGAGGACGACCCGCGCAACCCCGCGGTAATTGCCGATAATGTCGGCGACAACGTCGGAGACGTTGCGGGCATGGGAGCCGATCTTTACGAATCATACGTCGGCTCTCTGATATCGGCGTGCGCGCTAGGAGTTGCGGCATTCGGCAGTACTGAAGCAATTGCCCTTCCGCTGTCAATTGCCGCATTCGGTGTGCTGTTTTCGCTTATAGGCACATTTTTCGTCCGCACCGATGAAAAGTCGGAGCAAAAGCGGCTTTTACGCGCCTTGTCACGGGGAACGTGCTGTGCCGCCGCTCTTATCGCAATAGCCTCTCTGCCAATCACGTATTTTATACTCGGCAAAGAAAATCTGTCGCTTTATTTTGCAATTCTTTCGGGTCTTGTCTCGGGAGTCCTTATAGGCCGTTCGACCGAATATTTCACATCGGACAGCTGCAAGCCGACAAAAAAGCTTGCAAAGACAAGTGAAACGGGCACCGCTACGGTCATAATAGGCGGTCTGTCGCTCGGCATGCTTTCAACGCTGATTCCGACGCTTATTGTTTCCGCCTGCGTTTTGTGCGCCTATTTCGTATCCGGCGGTGCCATCTCCGCCTCACGCGGACTTTACGGCATCGCTCTCGCCGCCGTCGGTATGCTTTCCACACTTGGCATTACACTCGCCTCCGACGCATACGGTCCGATTGCGGACAATGCAGGCGGAATAGCGGAAATGTCGGGACTCGAAAAAAATGTACGTGAGCGGACGGACGCGCTCGACGCACTCGGAAATACCACCGCGGCAACGGGAAAGGGCTTTGCCATCGGCTCCGCGGCACTGACCGCATTGGCTCTTATGGCGTCATATTCAGACAAGGTAAAAAGCATAGAAGGCGGTATTCAAAAGATTGAGAACCTCGGAATAATGAATCCGACGGTACTTGTCGGCATCTTAATAGGTGCCTGCCTTCCCTTCGTATTCGCCGCGCTCACAATGAATTCGGTAGGGCGCGCCGCTCAAAGCGTGGTTAAAGAGGTCAGACGGCAATTTAAGGAACTAACCGGGCTTATGGACGGAAAAGCAGACGCCGATTATACTCGGTGCGTAGAGCTTTGCACAAGTGCAAGCCTAAAGGAAATGTTACTGCCGACAGCGGCAGCGATTATATCTCCCGTTGCGTTGGGACTGCTTCTCGGCTGCTCCGGCGTTGTCGGAATGTTGGCGGGCGCAACCGCCTCGGGATTTTTAACAGCAGTATTTATGTCGAACTCGGGCGGCGCGTGGGACAATGCCAAAAAGCACATTGAGGGCGGCGCTCACGGCGGAAAAGGTTCTGAACACCACAAATCGGCTGTTGTGGGAGATACCGTCGGCGATCCGTTCAAGGACACCTCGGGACCTTCAATAAATATTTTAATAAAGCTTTTATCTATGGTTTCGATAGTATTCGCCGATGTGACGGTCAAATTTTCCTTGCTTTGAATTTCGGGAAAATCAAAAGTCCCCGCAAACGGCGTTCGGCTT
Organism: uncultured Lachnospiraceae bacterium; assembly: GCA_964452345.1. GTDB lineage: Bacteria > Bacillota > Clostridia > Oscillospirales > CAG-272 > HGM12713. Next base: position 3,759 of record CAYVLG010000005.1, on the reverse strand, counting down.
CGCGAAAGAAAACGAAGCCGAACGTCTCCGCAGAGACCCTTTTATTTTATTGATACCGTCAAATGTCGCGATTATACGCCGTCCAAAAGAGACTTTATGCTCTTCACATATTCCGTCGGCGACATTCCCTCATACTTTCTGAACACTCCCGAATAATGATGAACCGAGCAAAAGCCGCACATATTCGCTATATCCGTACAGGAATATTTTCCGTCGCGCAAAAGCTCCTTTGAATACGCTATCCGCATACGCGTAAGGTGCTCCATGGCACCGTGTCCGAATGTGCGCAGAAACATCTTTTTCAGCGTTGTGGGACTGACGGAAAATTTTTTCGTCAAATCCGAAAACGTTATTTTTAAACCGATATTGCTTTTCATATATTCAAGAATACCGTCCATAAAGCTGTCTTTCTTTACGTCAGGCGGAAGCGACGGAAAAGTATCGGCGCTGTGCGACTGACGTATAAGATGAATAAGCAGCAACTCTATATAATTCTGGATTATTTGCTCCGAAGCGAAATACTCTACGCTGTTTTTCCTTATCAGGCGTGAGTCATGAAGCCTTCCGAGCTCATTGGAAAAGCTGTTTTTTGCTTCGCGCAAAATCGAAAAAAGCGAGGTTTCGGCATACGTATCCGTCCGAATAACGGTATCGGCTATGCTGTTAAGCTCCTCCGTATCGGAATTAAAGCTGAGTATTATTGAGTTTGCCGCCTTACCCTGCTCCGCACGGACATTGTGAAACTGTCCCGGCGGATGCAAAAAAGCCTGTCCGTGCTCCAGCACGTATTCTTTTTCTCCCGCCTGTATCAAAAGCCTTCCCTTGTCGCAAAAAATAAGCTCCCAAAAATCGTGCTTTTCTCCCTCGTAGCAAAATGCCGCCGTATATTCAAAATAATGTATGGAAATAACGCTTTCAACAAACAGCGACTGCTCAAGACTTGTGGCAATATAGTTCATTCGGCGCTCTCCTTTATAGCAGTTAATTTATTATACAATTTTTTTCACAAAAAGTCAAGTACGGAGCTGAAATTATACCAAATGTGCAAAAACAAGGGCTTTTTATCTAAAGACAAAAATTGCTTTATGTGATACAATATATCTGTATCAAAAGATAACAAAACGCACCGACAAGGAGGACGTCATGCAAATTAAAATAGTTGAAAATTATGAAGAAATGTCGCGGGAAGCGGCAAAAATAGTGGGAGAAACCGTCTCATCGAAGCCGAACTGCGTTCTCGGACTCGCAACGGGAGACACGCCGATAGGTCTGTACGATTGCCTTGTAGAGGACTACAAAGCAGGCAAGCTTGATTTTTCGGGCGTTAAATCCGTAAACCTTGACGAATATTACCCTCTTTCTCCCGACAACGACCAAAGCTACCGCTACTTTATGAACAAATACCTTTTCGACAAAGTAAACATAGATAAGGCAAATACAAGCATTCCCGACGGAACCGCGGCAGACGCGGACGCTTTCTGCCGTGAATACGAAAAGAAAATAGACGGTCTCGGCGGAATAGACGTTCAGATACTCGGAATCGGAAGAAACGGACACATCGGCTTCAACGAGCCTGCCGACTGTCTCAATCCCGATACGCATCTTACGGAGCTTACAAAGAGTACAATTGAAGCAAATTCCCGCTTCTTCGCAAGCGAGAACGACGTTCCGAAGCACGCTATAACGATGGGTATCCGCAGCATTTTCAAGGCACGCAAAATAGTCGTGCTTGCAAGCGGAGAAGGCAAGGCAGATGCAGTTAAAGCAATGCTCGGAGGCTTAAGCACCAAGTGCCCCGCTTCGCTTCTCGGTCTTCACAGCGACGTTGTGCTGATTTGCGACAAAGCCGCATATTCCAAGGTATAAACTATAAAGTACAAAATCAGCCGTTCGGTACAAATCCGAACGGCTGATTTTTTTATGAATATTGTCTACTTTATTCTGACAAGACGCGATATGCCGTTTTTCAGAGAAATGCAGAGTGCGTCTATATCCTCCCTTGTATTGTACGCCGACATACTGATACGCAGTGAACAGTCGGTTTCGTGCGGAGTAAGTCCGAAAGCCAAAAGCGTTTCGCTTTGACGCTTTGAATGTGACGAGCAGGCGGAGCCGCTCGAAACGTATACGCCGTCGGCAGACAAAAAGTGAAGCATTGTTTCGCTTTTTATATCGGGAAGAGTTATGTTGATTATATGCTTCGCTTCTAAATCGGCAGGTATGTTTATTTTCACACCAAGAGAGGCAAGCTCCGAGCAGGCATATTCGTAGAGCTCCGAAAGCACGCGGGCATTTTCTGCGCGTTTTTCAGCCATATCATAAGCCGCCGCACCAAAGGCACATATTCCGACTACGTTTTCCGTGCCCGAGCGCATACCGTTCTCCTGACCGCCGCCGCGGAGAAAAGGAACGATTTTTTTTGCCTTGAGCATATCCGCTCCGACGTAAAGCGCACCTACTCCCTTCGGAGCGTGTATTTTATGTCCGCTCAAGGATATAAGGTCGGCGTGAATACCGGAAGGTGTAAACGGAACTCGCATAAAGCCCTGAACCGCATCACAGTGCGTAATCGCCTGCGGATATTTTTTCTTTATTTTTTCAAACGCTTCTCCGACGCGGTATATAGCACCCGTTTCGTTATTTACGAGCATAAAGCTTGCAAGAAATATTTTTTCGTCAAGCGCGGCTTCAAGCGTGTCCATATCAAGTACGCCTCCGTGCGTCGGAATTTTTACCGTTTCAAAGCCGTCCTCCGCCAGTGCATCAAGTGCGCGGAGCGTTGCGGGGTGCTCGGAATCCGTCGTAAGTATACGTTTAGCGTCCCTTCTTTTTTTGGCATAAGCCGTTCCGAAAATTGCCAGAGAGGTTGCCTCGGTACCGCACGACGTAAATATAACCGTCCCCTGACCGCGTCTCACTCCGAGTGCAGAAAGGATTCGCTCACGCGCCTCCGAAACGAGTGATTCGGCTTCCCTGCCGAGTGTGTGCAGGGACGACGGGTTTCCAAAGCAGTCCGCCGCGCGGAGCATAGCCTCGCGCGCCGCTTGGCTTATCGGCGTCGTTGCACTGTTGTCAAGATAAACCGTTTTGTCCGCCATTATCTGAATATAAATGCGTCAAGCATTGAATTAACGTCGTCAATATGTGCGTCAAAGCTGCCGTCAAGAGCAGTATACGTAAACGAATAAACGAGATTGCTGTATACAAATACCGTCTGCATTATACGTATTTTTTTACCGTCCGAGGTTAAGGAATAGGTATAGGACACCGCGTCGCGGCCGCCTACGGTTCTTTCTTCGCTTGAAATCAGCTCGTAATTTTCAAAAATTTCGGAATACTGCTTATCGCATTCCTTGAAATATTCCTCAACGGTCATCTCGTTATTCGGCGAATAAGAGCTTACCGTAACATTAGGCTTGCCGCTCTCCGGATAATACGCCTCGGATACGCCGCTCTCGGAGCTGCATATCCATTCCGTCGGAACGTACAGCCTGTATTCCAAAACGTCGGCAGACGCTATCTTCATTCCATCGGGAGTTTTTTTGTCGGTAACACAGTCTCCCGTGTCGTCGGCACGCTCGCAAAGCACAAACTCATCCGCGATGCGGTCGAAATCCTCGGAATTGTTTTCAAACAGCTCCGTCGGAGCATAAAACGTGAGAGTAACGAAATCGACTCCGTATTTAACAAGCATTTGTCTGAAGGTATATTCCTCGGAATTATATTTTACCGTATATAAAAGCTCGCGCGCGTGAATAC
>CAYVLG010000004.1:0-18213 GCA_964452345.1 uncultured Lachnospiraceae bacterium | reverse complement strand
TTTACATTGTTTCCACGGGTGCGGAGCATAAGAAAAAAATGGAAAGCATGAGACTTATTATATAAACAAAAAATCCCGATGCGAATACACCGAGACCGAATACCAACATAACGAGAGTTATGTTTGCTTAAAGGTCGGAAGCACTTTTACTTAAAACCTCAAAGCCGTTAAATAAAGCACGGCAAAAAGCCTTTCGACAAGTTCTTTGAAAAAATTAAACGAAAGGCGTTTTTTGCCGTGCAATTTTTTTGGAAATAACCGAAAAATTTTACGATAGGTATTGACTTTTTACTTTAACGGTTGTATAATGAGTATGTAATAAATAAAATAACTGTTAGTTAATAATTGCATAACTCTCGTTATGTTATTCTAAAAGGCGACATAACTCTCGTTATGTCGCTTTTGCGGTGAAGATTCGGCATATTTGCCGTATCGGCAGAATAGAATATACGGTAGGTTTTATTGACAGTACCCCGAAGCACTGAAAGGAGACGGACTATGACAAAAAGCATATTGGCGAAAATCGGAATAATTGCGATAGGCGTGCTTATTGCCGTCGGAGCCGTACTCTTGATATGTATTGCGTTGTCCGACGGACAGGATGTTATATATCTTGCTCCCGATGACGGAAAAACACACTCGGTAGAGTTTGAAAATCTGAAACTGCTTCCGGGCGAGCAGTGCGAATATACCGTTACGCTTAAAGGGGATTTGTCCGACTGTGTTGTGTTTCTTGATTTTGAGGAAAAGGAAGATAAAACACTTAAGAACTTTGCGCGCGTAAGAATTTCCGCCGACGGAAATACGGTGTGCGACGAGCTGCTGGCAGACGTTTTCGGTGCCGATGCGATTTCACTGCCTGCCGATTTATGCGGCGGTAAGCAAACGGAGCTTGAAATAGTGTATTACCTTCCCGAGGACGTCGGCAACGAGGCGAAAAATGCCAAGGCGGTTTTTGAACTGCTGATTACGGCAAGCAACGGGTGAGGCGCTATGAAAAAAGCGAAATTAAAGAAGCTTCTCTCCGCCGTGCTTAACGTTCTGCTGTGTATTTTTCTTGCCGTTTGCATAATTTCCGTTGTGTTTACGGTCGTTTCGCGCAGAGACGCGGACGGCGCGGCGGAATTTTTCGGATACCAGCTCAGGATAGTTACCTCGGACTCGATGGCGGAATGCGAATATACCGACACGTCGGATTTTGAAATAAAGGACATTCCCGTCCGCTCTATGGTTTTTGTGCGCGTTATGCCCGAGGACGACGGGGAGGCGGAGAAATGGTACGGAGATTTGAAGGTCGGAGACGTTCTGACATTTCGGTACGTCTATACAACGCAGGTGACGGTTACGCACCGCATTACGTCGATTACGGAAAAGGAAACGGGCGGTTTTGTGATAGAGCTTGCGGGAGATAATAAAAGCTCTGCCGAAGGTCAGCTGTACCAGACGGTCGATACCTCGGTTTCCAACAGTCCGAACTACATAATCGGCAAGGTCACGGGGCAGTCGCGCCTGCTCGGCGCGGTGACAAGCTTTCTTACGTCGGCATTCGGTACCGTCGTTGCGATTATACTGCCTTGTCTTGTCATAATTTTGCTTGAAGTAATAAAAATCGTGAATACGCTCAATGCCGACAAAAAAAGCAAAAATCTCAATGAGACGGAGCAAAAGGATACCGAGCTTGAGGAGCTTCGCCGCAGGCTGGCAGAGCTTGAGGAAGAAAAAAGAGCGAGTGAGACGTCGGAAAATGCCGACCCAGGCTCCGACGGCAGGGAGGAGAAAACGGAATGAAGATATTTGTTGTCATATTTATCGTTGTTTCGGTCCTGACCGCGCTTACGGCATCTGGCGGCGTTGCCGCGGATATAGTTATTGAAAAAAGAGAATTAAGCAAGAGAAAAAGAGATAAAGACGCCGCGGCGGAAAAGCCCGAACAAACGCCGAAGACGGAGGAGCAAGAGGTTTACGAAGAGGAGATTATGCCCGAGCCCGTGGAGCACGTGAGTGCCGAAGAGGCGGACGAAATGATTTCCGACGAGCTGGCGATGAACGTTGTCAAGCGTATAAGCGGTGCGGGCGTCGGTAAGCAGGGCATCGTAAATATCGGAGATATAGACGGCGCGTTCGAGCCTTACGACGTCGTAACGCTCGAAGCACTGAAGGAAAAAGGGCTTGTTTCAAGAAGTGTCGGCAGACTGAAGGTGCTTGCCGACGGTATACTTCATAAACCGCTTACCGTCAAAGCTGAGCACTATTCTGTGCAGGCAATTAAAATGATAGAGCTGACGGGCGGAGAGGTAATTATTCTTAAGGATTGAAGCCGCAGCGGAAATGCCGCGATTTCAATATAAACTCAAACGAAAGGAGGAGTTACGGTGAGGCGAACGGATAAAATCAGAGCGGTGCTGTTATCGGGCTCGGTGATTTTGGTTTGTTTGGCGGTTGCCGTCGGAATGACTTTTTCACTGTTCACCGACGAGAAAAGAATTAATATTTGCCTGCAGGCAGGCAACGTTGAAGTTATCGCGAAAATTAACGGAGCTTCGCTTAAAACGTGGTCGCTCGGGGACGATGAAGCACGTACTGACGGTACTTTTGCAAACGGCGGAGCCGCTGTGTTGGAAGGCGGAAGTCTTTCACTTTGCGGAATGACGCCCGGAGACAAGGTATGCTTTACGGTAGATATCGAAAACAAGAGTAATGTCGCGGTTGGCTATAGAGTTCGTATGATTTCGACGGGCGAAGACGGCAAAGCCGATTTAACCGACGCGCTTGACATTAAGGCGGTTATAGGCGGAGAGACATATGAGGTAACGGATACGGAAAAAGCAACGCAGTGGGCGATTGTTCCTCTCGGAGCGACAATCGAAGACAGTATCGAAATTACCGTGGAATTTCACAACGCCGACGGCAACAACGCATATAAGAATGCCGAGGCGAAAATTACTTTTGTTGTTGAGGCGGTTCAGGGCAACGGAGTTGCCGACGGGGCGGACGCCTGATTTAAGACAGGAATTAAGATAACGGCAAGGAGGTAAAGATGTTCCGTTACAGTTCATATAAAAAAGCGATAATTATGACGGCGGCGGTCATTCTGCTTTGCCTCGTATGCCTGGCGGGAGCAACTCTTGCACTGTTTACGGGCGACCCCGACAAGGGGACGATAGGCATTGTTGCGACGGCGGGAAACGTCAAGCTCGATGTTGTGGACGCTTCCTCGGAGAGATCGCTTATAGGCGGTGTGCTGGAGCTTCAGACCTCTTTCGACAGAAGAGAGCTGCTGTTCGAGCCGGGCGCGGTATTTTTCACACAAGGTTTTAAGCTGAAGAATATCGGCGACGTGCCTGTAAATTTCCGTCTTGCCGTAAGCGAGGACGAAAAAATCGACGCCGAGGCTTTCGGCGAAGCGTTTGAGGTTTGGATTTCCGACGGTACCGACGATACAGCAAACGCGTATAGGCTTACCGACTTTACGGGACGTCTTGAAGTCGGAGCAAGCAGTGACGTCACTTATTACTTGTTTATAAAAATGAAAGAGGACGCGGGAAACGAATTTCAGGGCAGAGCGTATTCGGGTATAGGCATAACCGTATACGCGGTTCAGGGAAACGTTGACGCCGAGGGTGCTTGAGATGAATAAAGCAAAGAAAATATTCGGCTGTTCGGTTAGAGTTCTCTCGTGGGTTCTCGTAGCCTTTGCGATTTTTATGATGATATTCACGGTCTTTACGGTGACTGCCGTCGACAGAAACGACAGGAGCATATTCGGAAGAAAATTTTATATCGTTCAGACGGATTCAATGAGTAAATCGGACAAAAATGCCGATTTGGACGTACACTTCGGCGCGGGAGATATCGTAATAATCAAAATTCCCGACGACCCTTCCGCAATGCAGGCAGGCGACGTAATTGCCTTTGTGTCGGTTAATTCCGAGAGCTACGGAGAAACGGTTACGCATATGATAAGAGAGGTCAGATACTCGGAGCACGGAGAGGTTCTCGGCTACGTTACCTACGGTACGAACACGGGAGTTGACGACGGTGCACTTGTGGAACCGATGTACGTTATAGGAAAATATACGGGTAAGCTCGCGGGAGTAGGCAATTTCTTTGCCTTTGTCAAATCGACTCCGGGATATATCGTCTGCATTCTCGTTCCGTTTCTTCTGCTTATTCTCTATAACGGCGTGAACGTTATCAGACTGTTCGGCAAATATAAACGCGAACAGACGGAGGAAATGCAGGCAGAGCGTGATAAGCTTGAGGCGGAACGCGCCGAAAACAAGCGTATGATGGAGGAGCTTCTCGAGCTTAAAGCTCAGATGGCTCAAATGGACGGGACGGAAAATCAGCCCGTCAAGCCTGCGTCGGAGACTGTCTCCGCGCAGGAAAATAACAGCGTCGGAGAAACCGACGGAAAATAATTTTGTTGTATCGCGGCAGCTCCGCTTTACATAGTTAGTCTCAAAAAACTTTAAGGAGGTAATAAAAAATGACTAACAAAAAATCAACAAAGCGTGCACTTCTTGCAAGCGTTTTGTCATTGCTCCTTTGCGTTACAATGCTTCTGGGAACAACGTTTGCATGGTTCACGGATAATGCTTCCGTGGCTGTAAGCACGGTTCAGGCAGGTAAGCTTGACGTCGCTCTCGAGGTTTTCGAGAACGGTGAATGGGTATCTGCCGAGGGCAAAACGCTTGAGTTCGTAAAGGCCGAAGGAGCAGAGGACGAGGCTGTCCTTTGGGAGCCCGGCTGTACGTACTCGCTTCCCGCGCTTCGCGTTGTAAACAACGGCGATCTTGCTCTTAAGTACGCTATCCGTATTACGGGTATCAACGGCGACGCAAAGCTCAACGAGGCAATCGAATGGACATTCGGCAACGTTGAAGAGGGTAAGCTTCTTGCAGGCGAATTTACCAAGGACATCGTTATTACGGGTCATATGAAGGAAACCGCAGGCAACGAGTATCAGGGACTTACCATTGACGGTATCGCAGTTACCGTTTTTGCAAGTCAGCTTGCACATGAGAGCGACGGCAGCGGAAACGATTACGACGCAAACGCTCCTTTCACCAGCTTCTGGGACGGCGTAAGCGTAACAGAGCCCGCAGACCTTGAAAAAGACGAGGTTCACATTACCTCTGCCGCAGAATTTGCATGGCTTATGGCAAATACCCAGAATACAAACTCTCCGTATAGCGGAAAGACTTTTGTCCTTGACTGCAGCATAGACTTCGGCGGAAGAACAATAACGGGTGTTGGCAGCGATCAGTGCAATATTTCGTTTACCTTTGACGGAAACGGCAGAACAATAAGCAACTTCAAGATAGATAACAGCCGTGAATGGTATACGGGCTTGTTCAATCAGGTAAGCCACGGCGGTGTTATCAAGAATCTTAACGTTGAAAATGCTACGGTTACAGGCAATAAAATGGTAGGTGTTGTGGTAAGTAACGTTGAAAAGGACTGTACCGTAGAAAACTGCACCGTTAAAAACTCTACGGCTATAGCAAAAATTAAAAAAGCAGGTGCGGTTGTAGGATATGCTTTGGAAGCTACCGTTAAGGATTGTGAAGCTGTTGACTGCGACGTATACTGTGCAGACATCGATACAAAAGAATCGGGTGAGATCGTAGGCTACGTAAATACGGGCTGTACCGTTACGGGCAATACGAAAACGAGAGTAAACGTAACCCGCGGAGTTTCCGCAGTTTCAAATGCCGCGGAGCTTAAGAATGTTTTGAACAATTATAGCAACGGTAAAACGGCATATGTGCTTCTTATGAACGATATCGATATGAACGGCTGGACTGCTCTTGACGGCGGAACAAATCATGCCGACGTTGTTATCGAAGGAAACGGCTATACTCTCAAGAATATGTCCGCTCCTTTGTTTGATAATTTCCCTGCAAAGAACTTTACCGTTAAGAACGTAAACTTCGACAATGCAGATATCAATACCACGGGAAGCCACTATGCAGGCGTGCTTATAGGTGTGGCAAATTCCAGCGGAGGCGGAACAATAGTTATCGACAACTGCCATATTACAAATTCGTCGATAAAGGCTTATAAGTATGCAGGCGGATTTATCGGATTTGTTGCACAGCCCGTAGACGGTGCTGTCGGTTCTTTGACTATTACAAATTCGTCTGTTAAGGATACGACAATAAATACCGAAGATTCTTCTTGCGGAGGTTTCGTAGGTCACGATTGGATGACGAATACCGAAATCAAAAATTGCGAAATTCTCGGCAATACGAATATCGGTTGTGATGAAAACAGAAACGGCGAAGGTGCAAAGGCAGGCTGGTTTGTGGGTACGGTAAACGCAGGCAAGACGGTTATCGATAACTGCGAGAACAACAGCACGGGTACTTTGAAAAACGTTAATTCCGCGGCTGCTTTGGCAAACGGATTTATCGGCAGATGCTACGGCACTTATGAAGTCAAGTAATTAAAATATCCAAAGTCCTCTCCCCCTTGGGGGAGGGGCAAGCAAAGGACATAACGTTGATTATGTCTCTTGCTTGCCCGTATGCGGATCGAATATTTATTGCGGGAGGAGGCTGTCTCTTGAAAAATTTTTTTGATAAAAATGAAAAATTGACCGAAAGGGTATTTATACACGGTGTACTTACCTCGGTAATCGGTATTCTGCTTTGTATGGCGGCTCTCTGTTCCGCTGCCTATGCCTGGTTCAGTGCGGACTCATCTACGGCGGTGAGCGCGCTTAAGTCGGGCAGTTTCGATGTAACCGTTACGGCGGAAAAAGCGGACGGCGGAGAGACGGTGACATTTTCGGAAACCTCGGACGGAGGTTTTGAATGCGTGCTTGACACTGCGGGAGAATATACCGTAACGCTGAAAATGACCGACGGCTCCAATGTGAAGGGTTTTTGCGCTATTACTGCGGGCGGAACGGAATACTGCACGGCGGTAATTGTCGGAGAAAACAGCGACGGTCTGCCTGTGTCCGACCCGTTTATGTTTACGATTACGTCCGCCGAGGACGATACGACGGTAGTTATTATGCCGAAATGGGGTATGCCCTCTGCGGCGGAGACCATACCTAACGGCGGAGCGGTTACGCTGACGTAAGGACGCGTTGTCGCTTTTTTGAGGACGCGTGCCGCTTTTTTGAAAAAAGCTTGGCAAAAAACTTTTAAATAAAAAACAATTTATATACGGCAAGAAAATAAAATACGGAGGGCGGGTTTTCGTTGATTTATTCAACCGACACGCTCTCCGTTTTTCGGTATTCGATTGTTAGCAAGTGTTATGTTTTCACGGTTAGCTGTCCGAGATTCTTCGCTTCGCTCAGAATGACGGCGTTAAGCGAGAATACCGAGCAAACGGAAAAAGCCGTAACGTAATAATGAAAACAATCACTTTTTTCGTTCACATTAAGGGTTCCACTCTATAAATTAATTTTCAGGAAGTTTTTGCGTCGCTTTTTTCAAAAAGCGACAACGCGTCCCCGCGTTCTCACGCTTCGAAGAGCGTGAAACACTAAAAAACGCCCCGAAGCTTTTGCTTCAGGTCGTTTTTGCATTTCAAAGAGCTTGATTTGTTATTACCTTTTCGAGTATGTCTCCGATTGCCTTTGCCATTGCCGCGAAGCCCCAATCGTTGGGGTGCGTGCCGTCTACCGTGCCGTTGTCGTCACAAATTCCGTCGAATATTTTTCTGCCGTCGATGAGATATATATTTTTGTCTCCTTCCGCAAGTGCCGCGTCATACGTTGCTTTTATTATGTCAAAGCGTCTGTTCGTGTCGGCAGTAAGCTTCTTTGTGGGGCGCGACAGAAGTACTACGGGGAGAGAGGGGTGAGCGGCGCGTATTATATCGAGCATCGGCTTATGCGTTGCGGCGAGGTGCTCCGCGGTCGGGGCATTGTGGTCGTAATCGTATACGAATACACTCATTGTAAGTCCCGCGATATATTCCGCCATGTTTTTTTCTCCGCGCGCACTGCCCGACCAACCGAGATTGACGTAATCACAGCCGAGACGGCGTGATATCATCTGCTGATAGGAGTTTCCGGGGCGGGAGGCACAGCCCCCTTGCGTTATGCTTGAGCCGTAGTAAACAACGGGCACGCCGTATGTATATTCGTTCGGAGTGCCGAAAACCGACTTTTCCGAAACGCCTATAAAGAGTTTTTTCACTCCGCCGTACAGCGGAAAATTAATTAAAAGCTCGCGCTCCCGCGCGTCGGGAAAATCAATGACCGCTTCGTATTTGTCGTCTATATTGAACGGCGGTACGAAGCTTTTGACATATACTTCCTTTCCGTCGGCAATTTCGTAAAGGTCGAAGCCTATGCTTCCCGCAAGCGTCATATGGGGCATTTTGTGCATATGCGTAAGCTCCGCGCTTATTGCGATATACGGCGAATTTGTTACGAGGCGAAGCCTTCCGCCTGCAGTGCACGGGTTAAGAGAGGCTACTCCCTCGTTGACGGATGCGGCAATATCTGCGGGCATACGCAAGAACATATTTGAGACGCCGTTCGGAGGTATTACTCCGTACAGATTGAAGCTTTCATTGGGTACGCCGTAAAATACGATGTCCGCTTTGTTTATTTTCGTTTCGATTTTGAGATTTTTATCTATTTTCGCAATATCCATTTTCGCATTCCTTTCATTTTTGTTAAGATATATTATACTATAAAATCCGAAAAAAAGCAATACGTTTGCCGTCAATTTTCATTTAATGTTTAATACCCGTGTAATTATTTGTAAAAATATATCTTTACGCTTGAAAAAATAAACGCTTTGTGCTATAATTATACTGGATAATGATATGTAGGTATCGATTAGATGAAATCGGAGGCGCGCAATGTCGGAATTTAAAGAAAAAAGACGTATAATTCTTGCCTCGGCTTCGCCGCGGCGAAGAGAAATACTTTCGTCGCTCGGCGTGGATTTTACGGTAATATGTGCCGATACCGACGAGACGAGCGATATACGCGAGCCCGAGGCTCTGACGCGCGAGCTGGCGCGGAGAAAGGGACAGGCTGTATACGGCAGGCTGAAGGCGGACGGAGAAGAGAGCGGAGCGGTAATTATTTCCGCAGATACCGTCGTTGCCTGTGACGGTGAGATACTCGGCAAGCCGAGGGACAGGGCGGACGCGGAGCGTATGCTGAGAATGCTGTCGGGGCGTGAGCACACCGTGGCAACGGGAGTTGCCGTAACCGTCGGCGGGCGTACATACACCTCGTGCAGTGTCACGCAGGTTGAGGTCGCGGAGCTCGGAAACGCGGAAATAGAAAAATATATTGACAGCGGAGAGCCGTTCGACAAGGCGGGAGCATACGGTATTCAGGGTGCGTTTTCCAGATACGTAAAGGGAATACGGGGCTGTTATTTCGGCGTTGTCGGCTTGCCCGTAAACTGCCTTTGCAGTCTGTTTAAGCAGGCCGTCGGCTGTGAAATCGACGGTCTTTGATACTGCCTGATATAAAAAACGCTTAAATTAAGGGGGGAAAGGAGCATAAAATGGCAAAGATATACGGCATGGATCTCGGCACGGCAAACACGCTTATATGCCACAGAGGACAGATAATCCTCCGTGCGCCGTCTGTCATTGCCATAAACGACGGTGACCGAGAGATAGTCGCACTCGGACCGAACGCAAAGAAAATGCTCGGAAAGACCCCCGCGGGAATAACCGCATTCCGTCCGCTCAAGGGCGGAGTCATCGCCGATTACGACGCCGCTTCTAAAATGGTTCACGGATTTTTGGAGCTTGTCGGCGCGTTTTCGATTTTTTCGCGGCCGATTATAATAGTCTGCATTCCTCATCAGGCTACGGGCGTCGAAAAGCGTGCGCTTGAGGACGCGATATTCGAGGCGGGAGCGCGGAACGTCGCTCTTATCGACGAGCCGATAGCCGCCGCGATAGGAACGGGTCTGCGGGTCGGAGCGGCAAAGGGAAGTATGATAGCTGATATCGGCGGCGGCTCTACGGAAATTGCCGTGATAAGCCACGGCGGAATAGTCACGGCAGGTTCGGTGAGAGTGGCGGGCGACGAATTCGACGAAGCGATTGTCGAATACATAAAGCAGACGCGCAACACGCTGATAGGCACCGCCTCCGCCGAAGAGCTTAAGCTGCGGTGCGGTGCGGCGCACCCGTCATTCGACGCGGGCGAGGCTACCGTTTCGGGAAGAAGTCTTATCAGCGGAATGGGAACTACAATAACTGTCCGTTCGGGCGAGATACGCGAGGCACTTTCCGCTCCGCTGTCGGAAATAATGGACGAGATAAAGCATACGCTGGAGCGGACGCCTCCCGAGCTGTCGGCGGATATTTACGACTACGGCATTATGCTGTCGGGCGGAGGCGCGCGTCTCCGCGGAATAGGACGGTTGGTCGGCGAACGTCTCGGAATACGCGTTTCGTGCGCTCAAAAGCCTCTTGAGTCGGTCTGTCGGGGAATATCAAAGGTTATGGAGAGCGAAAGACAGCCGGGAGAGATACTTAAATACAGATCAAGATAACAGTAAATCAATAAAAAGAAGGGAAGTGAGACTGTGAACGAGAGAGAAAACACCGCCGATAACGGAGCGGAGCTTGACGCGGGAGCGCGCTATATCGAACGGCTTGCCGATTTTTCGGATTTTTATTTAAAGCTCGTCGCGTTTTCGGGAGCGGCGATTGCCGCCACCATAGTTATTGCCGTGCTTGAGAGCGTTATTCTCGGAGCGGCTCTTGCCTTCTTTGTTTCTTCGGTATACACGTACTTTACCGCCTCAGAGCTGAAAAAAAAGCTTGGGCTGTCGGCGGACAGCCTTCGCGGGGGAATAAGAGTTAAAAAGGCGGTGCGCGTTTACGGCGATACCGTTTACATTCCATCAAGGCTTATGTGGAGCTGTGTGGAGGAGCTTGCCGACGGAGCGTTTTCAAAATGCGAGAGCCTGCCGTCGGAGATTTACCTGCCGAAAAGCATAAAGCGTATCGGCAAGGATATTTTCGGGGATAACGAAAATTTTCCCGTCATATATTATGAAGGAACAACCGACGAATGGAAACGTATAGAGACAGAGACTTCGTTTGATGCTCTTGAGGTGAGCTTTGACTCCGAAATGCCGTCTCTGCCTCCGAGGCAGAAGCGCGGACGCCGTAAAAAAAGCGGAGAGACGGAGGAGAACGTATGAAATTTGTAAAGACAAAATTCTTTTTTGTTTGTATTGCCATCGCCGTGGTGCTTGTGATGGTTCCCGCCGTTCTTACGGCTTTCGGTCAAACGGATATAGTCAGAAGCGGACTGAAAACGATGGCAAAGCCTTTTGAGTGGTGCGGAAGCAAGCTTGCCTCCGCCGTCGACGGTTTTGTTTCTCTGTTTACCGATTACGGTGACCTTCAGGCGGAAAACGAGGAGCTGCGCGAGCGGATAGAGACTCTCGAGAACGAGAGGGCGGATAACGCCGTGCTTGAAGCGGAGAACGAATGGCTCAAAAAATTTCTTGACATAAAAAATAAAAATCCCGATTTTGTGCTTACCGACGCCGATATAATATCTTACGAGGCGGGTAACTACGCAACCGTGCTGACCTTAAACAAGGGCACGGTGCACGGTATAAAAAAGAATATGCCCGTCATATCCTCCGACGGTGTCGTCGGTTACGTAAGCGAGACGGGACTTGATTGGTGTAAGGTGATGAGTATAACTGAGACCGCGAGCAAGGTCGGAGTATATACCGACCGAACGGGCGTTATCGGTACGGTCGAGGGGAGCCTTGAGCTCAGAGCGGAGGGCAAATGCCTGATGAGCTACGATGCCGACGCGGACATAAAGGTCGGAGACAGAGTTTATACAAGCGGAACGGGAAGTATTTATCCCGACGGCTTGCTTGTTGGAAAGATAATTTCCGTCGAAGCCGACGAGGCGACAAGACGGCTTGTAGCTGTCGTCGAGCCTGCGGTCGATTTTACGTCTCTCGAAAAGCTTGACGGCGTAATGATAGTATGCGGCTACGTCGGATATACAGGCGGTAGCGAAAAATGAGGGGATTTGCAGATACAGGCGAAAAGCGTATGCTTCTTCGCCGCATAACCGTATATTCACTGCTGTTTCTCTTGCTCGGAACGGCTCAATGCTCGTTTTTTGCAAGACTCAAGCCGTTCGGAGCCGTTCCGGATATTGTTTTCGGCGGAATATGCGGAATAATTATGCTTGACAACAAGCGAGCCGCTGCGGTGTGCGCCGTTGCGGCGGGGTATTTTATCGACGCTCTCGGAGCGGTTCCGCCGTCGTTCTCTCCGCTGTTCTTCCTTTTGAGCGTAGCGTTTCTGGGGTGGATATCGGATAAGCTGATGCCGAGCTTCGTGTCATATGCCGCGCTTATGTTTTCCGCGGTTTTGGTTCACGCCGTGTATACTTACGTTAATCTGAGGATAGTTTACGGCTCCGTTCCGATAGGCACCGCGCTTTTATCCGTCGTATTGCCCGAAATGCTTTCGACGTTTGTTTGCTGTTTGCCGATATATTTTCTTGTAAAGCTGTGTCTGCTCCCGATAGGAGCGAAGGGGCGTTTTGAGCTTTGAGGCACGGGGAAAGGCGATTTATGAATAATTTGAAATTTGTTCCCGACATTGTTACGGGCAGACTGACGGAAGCCGACGCAAAGCGGTATTTTTCCCGATTCGGCTGGTTTGCCTTTGCTTATTTTGTAATTAATACCGTCGTACAGAACGTTATTGCAATTGCGGTCTTATATTTATTTCCGTCGGTTTACAGACATTTCCTGTTTTGGGAGCTGTTGTCGGTGATACCTTCGTACTGTATATCTCTGCCGCTGGCGTACCAAATAATAAGACCTCTTCCGAGCGTCGACCCGATAAAGGGAAAAATGAAGCCGACACAGCTTATCAGCGGGCTTTGCATATCCGTAACGCTTATGTGGGCGGGAAATTACGTCAGCAATATAATTTTGACCGCAGTAACCGCCGCTATGGGCGGAGTTTCCGAGAACCCCGTTGTAACTATGGTTGAAGGAATGCCGACATGGGCAACGGTGCTGTTTGTCGTAATTGTTGCGCCGATATTGGAAGAAATAATGTTCCGCGCCATAATCTGCAAAAAGCTGCTTATACTCGGAGAGGGCTATGCGGTTATACTGCCCGCCGCTTTCTTTGCGCTTTGCCACGGCAATTTTTATCAGCTTTTTTATGCCTTTGCGCTCGGTTGCTTTTTCTCGTTTATTTACGTTAAAACAGGCAGGCTTATCTATTCGGTAATATATCATATGGCTATAAATTTATTCGGCTCCGTCATTGCTCCGTTTATCATTAAAATGGTGGACTACGAGGCACTGCTTGACGGTACGCTGAAGATAAGCAGGGATACGCTGTTCGGCGTTGCGCTGTTACTGGCATATGAAATTTTTGTTATGGGCGCGTCAATTGCGGGAATAGTGCTTATAGTGAAGAATATAAGCAAATTCAAGCCCGAGAGCGGACTTCTTCCTCCGCCCGAGGGTAAGACGGCAGGCTGTGTACTGCTTAATTCCGGAATTGCCGCCGCAATTGCCGTCTTTTCTCTGACTCTCGTATACTCGCTGTTTACCTAAAAAACAAAGGAGGGCGGAAAATGTCGCCGAAAAAAACGAATATCGGCATTCGCTATGCCGTGATTGCCGGCTCCTTCGCATTGATCTGCCTTGTTTTTACCGTTGTTCTTGCCGTCGTTCAGAAAAAAGGTCCGCAAACTCATTACTATTCGGGCGACGACGCAAACACGCGAACCGTTTCGGTCTCGGGTCTGCGCGGTCAGATTTACGACTGCAACGGAGTTTTGCTTGTCGGAAACTCAACAAGCTACGACCTGATTTATGAATACGGCTCTATGCCCGAGAGCTTCGGGGAAGTAAATTCGTCGCTTTTGGAAATACTTGACGCCGTAGAACAGTCGGGTGAGACGGACAAGCTTTCCGAGGACTATTTCCCGCTGGAGGGAATATATCCGAACGTGCGCTACCGCTCGGCGGTAGCCGATACGGCGTCTAACGAATATTATTATTTTTGCCGCGTTCTTGATAGAAACGGACTTGACGCGGATATTACCGCCGAGGAGCTGGCGGCATATTATATAAAGCGATGTAAGCTGTCGGACAAGCTATATTCGGCAGGGGAGATACGCGATCTTATGCGCCTTTGGTATGAAATGGACAGAGTCGGCTTCGGCGCGTATCAGTCGTATACGGTGGCAAAGGACGTCAGCGCGGAGCTTGTTACCTACGTGCGCGAAAGAATGTCTTCGGGCGCTATCGAGGGTGCGAATTTCAAAACCGTGTCTGAGCGCGTGTACAATGAAGAATATGCGGGGTATGCGTCGCACATCCTCGGCAGAGTCGGAAAAATTACCGCCGAGGATGCCGAATATTACAGTGAGCTTGGATATCCGATGGACTGTTACGTCGGAATTTCCGGCTGTGAATACGCCTTTGAGTCGATTCTGCACGGTCAGGACGGGAAGCTGGTTATAAAATATGACGATGACGGCAACATAATACGCAAATATTACGAATCCGAGCCGATAAGCGGAAACGATATATATCTTACCATAGATATCGAGCTTCAGGTTGCCGCCGAGGACGGGCTTGCCGACGCAATAAGCGGTATTTCATCGGCCGAGGCGGGAGCGATTACGGCTATGGATCCCAATACGGGAGCGGTACTGGCGATAGCCTCGTATCCTACCTACGATCTTTCCAAATACTCGGAAACGGAATATTATAATTCCTTGCTTGAAAATGAAAATTTGCCCTTGCTGAACCGTGCTCTTCAGGGCGTATATGCTCCGGGCTCAACCTATAAAGTGGGAGTTGCGCTTGCCGCGCTCGAGGTCGGAGAGATAGATACATCGACAACGTGTAACTGTACGGGAGTATACGATTCCCTGCACCGCCCATCCTGTAACGGAGTTCACGGTATTACGGACGTTTACAGGGCGATACAGGAGTCCTGCAATATTTTCTTTTATTCGATAGGCGAGGCTATATCCATAGAGCCTATTACCGATTATACACTTAAGCTCGGGCTCGGAGCTTCGACGGGTATTGAACTGGCGGAGCGGACGGGAAGTATCGCTGGACCCGAGTACAGGAACGCGAATAAGCTTGACGTATGGACGCAGGGCGACGATTTGTCAGCTTCAATCGGACAGTCGGATCACGGCTATACACCGCTTCAGTTGAGTGTTTATATGTCAAGTATAGTGAACGGCGGAACGCGCTACAGTGCCCATATTCTTGATTCGGTGCGTCATTTTCACACGAAGGAGCCGATATCGGCTTATGAGGTATCCGTCCTTGACAGCGTTAAAATTTCCGATGAAACGTATAATATTTTGATTGAGGCGATGGGGCTGGTGACTACCGAAAACAGCGTAATCAGGCGGTATTTTTCAAATGTTCCCGTTGCCGTCGGAGGAAAAACGGGTACTGCCGAGGTCAACGGACAGAAGGATAACGCTTTATTCTGCGGTTTTGCGCCGCTTGACGAGCCGAAAATAGTCGTTTCGTGCATTATCGAGGAAGGCGAGCACGGTTACTATGCTTCAAAGCCCGTCGTAAAGGTTATGGAAAAATATTTTGAAAAGTATCGGTAATTTGTTTCGGAGGATGCGTCCGCCTTTTTTGAAAAAAGGCGGAGCCAAAAAAACTTCCCCAAATTTTTAATAGAAAAAGGGCGAAACATAATGGAAAAAACAATTACGGTTTTCTGTTTCCATTAAGGGTTTCGCCCTTAAAAATATTTTTCGGGAAGTTTTTGCGTCGCTTTTTTCAAAAAGCGACAACGCGTCCTCAAAAAAAGCGCATACGCGTCCCTTGCATACTTCGTGTGCTTAAGTTGAGGTTATTTTTTCTTCTTTTTTGCGACGGAAAAGCCGAAACTGCCGAGACGTTTGCCGAGGTCGTAATAATCGCCGTGTGCGTATGCGACTATATCGGCGCGTTCCAAGTGAAGCTTGCCTTTTTCGTCGATGATTCTTTCGTCCACGTCCACGCCCACGATGTCTGCCAAAAACATATCGTGCGAGCCAAGCGGAATGATATCCGTAACGCGGCATTCGAGCGAAAGCGGACTTTCAGAAATAATCGGACACGCTATCTCGCTTGCCGCTTCCTTTGTAAGGGAGCATTTTTTAAACTTATCTACTTTCCTGCCGGTATAAACTCCGCAGGTATCTGCCGCACGCACCAGAGCGCGCGACGTAATATTTATGGCGAAAACTCCGCTTTCTTTTATTATCCCGTAAGAATACCGCGACGGGCGGACGGAAATGTACGTTTTCGGCGGTACGGTATTTACTATTCCCGTCCACGCAACGGTAAATACGTTGTCGTGCTCTCCGTCCGAACAGGTAACGAGTGTCGGCGGCACGGGAGCAAGCATTGCTCCGCCCTTCCATTTTACCTTTGCCATAGTGTAATTCCTCCATTAAAGCTCGGGCACGCGGTGGTTTTCGCTTACCGTATGTACCTTCATTCTTGCGTTCATATCCTGAACGCCGACAAGCGCTTCCAGCTCTTCAAGCGTTGAGCCGGGGGCGTAGCTCTGATAATGAACGTGGAGGACATCGCCTGCCGCAAGTCCTACGCCGTTTGCCGCTTTTGCGTTTTTCTCGACCGACAGCACGACGCAGGTCGGCGGCCAGAGAATGTCGCGTATTTCCTTTTCAACGACAAACGCTCCCTCGTTTACGGTCAAATGTACGTCGAAAACGTCTGCTCTTCTTCCGTTTCTGTGTGCGTCGATTTTTGCCTCAATAACCGTTTCGTTGAAGCCCTCTATTCCGAGAATTTCAATTACGAGATATGCTATTGTAACGCCTATCGCAACTGGCAGCACATTGCCCGGAGCGCACATTACTTCAATTGCAAAAACGCAGGCGGTAATAGGCGTTCTCGATGAAGCAGCAAGAAATGCCGACATTCCGACGACAACTATAATCGCACAGTATTTTCCGTCTATAATGCCGAAAAAAGCAAGCGTATCGGCGCAAATAGCTCCGAGAATGGCGCCGAAGGTGAGCGTCGGTATAAACAGACCGCCGGTAACACCGACGTTGTTTGCAAATATAAGCAGCAGAGCGCGTACGAGAATTACGGCGAGTAAAACGTAGCGTATTCCGCCGCCCTCAAGCAGGCTCTCGATGAGGTCGTGTCCGGAGCCGATGCAGTCGGCGCATAAAAATCCGATTACGGAAACCGCGGCAAAAATAATTACGACTTTGAGAGTAAACGGAATGCCCGCGAGCCTTCCGCCCAAAAGCTTCCTTACCGCCCGATATACACGCGTAAAAAATATTGCGCATATTCCGCAGACGAGACCGACTGCTATCGGTATCCACAGATATTTTATCGGCAAAACCGTATCGACGGTGACGGAAAACATATCGACGTTCATACCGAACAGCTCGCCCAAAAGTCTGATTGTGATTTCTCCGAAAACGACGGATACGGACGCCGCTATGAAAAGCAGGGGAGAGAAGCGGCGGTGAGCCTCCTCGACGGCGAAGAGAATGCCCGTGACGGGTGCACCCGTTGCAACCGCAAAGCCTGCACACGCGCCTCCCGTCATTATGTAACGGTTCCACGCTTTGTTCTTTTTACCCGATAGGTGAACAACTCCGCTTCCGACAGCGGTGCCCATCTGTACGCAGGGGCCCTCGTTGCCGAGCGGTATTCCGCAAAGGAAGGAGAGTAAGGCAGATATCGGTATTACCAATATGCTTCTTATCCAATTCAGCGGAACGAGACCGCGGAGAGCGGCGACTGCCGTCGGTATTCCGCCGCCGCGGCAATCGTGAGCGCGGCGAAGAATAAGTGCAGATATAAGACCGACGGCGGCGGTACCCGCAATGAGCAGGGGCAGGTATGCGGGATTTTCTCGTACGAAGGCATATATATTTCCCGATGCCGAAATGACGGCGGCGGAAACGACTTTAAAAACGAATATAATCGCCGCGGTGAAAACGCCTGCGGCGGCGGAAAGCAAAAAGCAGGGCAAAAGAAGCTTTTTTATATATCCCGAACGGTTTTTTCTCATAATTTGCTGTTCCTCCGTAATTTTTCAAAAGCTTATACAAAACAAAAAGCCTTGATAAATCAAGGCTTTTTTTCAGGCGACGACGTTGCCGTCTGCCAATGGCACGGCGTAAGGGATTCGAACCCCCGACCTTTTGGTTCGTAGCCAAACACT
>CAYVLG010000003.1:0-21299 GCA_964452345.1 uncultured Lachnospiraceae bacterium | reverse complement strand
CGTCGTCAAGTTTGAGAACAGCCATAAATGCCTCTGGAGAAACCTGAACCGAGCCGAGCTGACGCATCTTCTTTTTGCCTTCCTTCTGCTTTTCCAAAAGCTTCTTTTTACGGGTGATATCTCCTCCGTAGCATTTAGCGAGGACGTCTTTACGCATTGCCTTTACCGTTTCGCGCGCTATTATACGCGAACCGACGGCCGCCTGTATCGGAACCTCAAAAAGCTGACGCGGGATGTTGTCCTTGAGCTTTTCCGCAATGCGCCTTGCTCTGCCGTATGCCTTGTCCTCGTGAACGATAAAGGAAAGAGCGTCGACCTGCTCTCCGTTGAGAAGGAAATCAAGCTTTACAAGCTTGCTCGGAACGTATTCCCCGAGCTCGTAGTCGAGAGAGGCATATCCGCGAGAACGGCTCTTGAGAGCGTCGAAAAAGTCGTAGATAATTTCGTTCAGCGGCAAATTGTAGTGCAGCTCCACGCGGGCGGTATCTATATATTTCATATCGATAAACGTACCGCGCCTGTCCTGGCACAAATCCATAAGCCCTCCGACAAATTCCGTCGGGGTTATTATATTTGCCTTGACAATCGGCTCGTATGCAATCTCTATTTCGTCGGCAGGAGGAAAATTCGAAGGGTTGTCTATGCGAACGGTCTCGCCTCCGCGCTTTTTGACCTCGTAAATAACAGACGGAGCCGTAGTTATCAAATCCAAATTGAATTCGCGCTCAAGTCTTTCCTCAATTATTTCCATATGCAGAAGACCGAGAAAACCGCAGCGGAAACCGAAGCCGAGGGCAATTGAGGTCTCCGGCTCAAATACGAGAGCCGCGTCGTTCAGACGTAGCTTTTCCAAAGCGTCGCGGAGGTCGCTGTATTTTGCGCCGTCGGCGGGATATATTCCGGCGTAAACCATCGGCTGAACGGGCTTGAAGCCGGGCATAGGCTCGGCGGCGGGATTGCCGTCAAGAGTTATCGTATCGCCTACCTGCGTTTCTCCCACGCTTTTTATCGAAGCGGTGATATATCCGACGTCGCCCGCATAAATGCAGTCGGTTTTCTGAAGCCCGAACGGAGTCATATATCCGACGTCCACAACGTCGAATACCGCCCCCGTACTCATCAGCCGTATTTTGTCGCCGCCGCGCAGCGCGCCGTCTATAACGCGAACGTTGACGACAACGCCGAGATAGCTGTCGTAATAGGAGTCGAATATAAGTGCCTTCAGGGGGGCGTTTTCATCTCCGCGGGGAGGGGGAACGTCGCGCACCACCGCCTCGAGAACCTGCTCGATATTAAGTCCCGTTTTTGCGGAAACGGCGGGGCAGTCCTCGGCGGGAATGCCTATAACGTCCTCGATTTCGGCGCGGACGCGCTCCACGTCGGCGGACGGAAGGTCAATTTTGTTTATAACGGGAACAACCTCGAGATTGGCGTCAACCGCCAAGTATGCGTTTGCAAGCGTCTGCGCCTCTATCCCCTGCGTTGCGTCGACGACGAGAAGCGCACCGTCGCAGGCGTTGAGCGAGCGCGATACCTCGTAGTTGAAGTCGACGTGACCGGGGGTGTCAATCAGGTTGAATTCGTATTCCTCTCCGTCGTCAGCCTTGTAGTTTAATCTTACGGCGGTTGCCTTTATCGTAATTCCGCGTTCCTTTTCAAGCTCCATGCTGTCGAGCAGGCGCGCCTCCATTTCACGGCGCGAAACGGTGTCCGTCGCCTCGAGTATTCGGTCGGCGAGCGTCGATTTGCCGTGGTCTATATGGGCGATTATGGAAAAATTTCTTATATGCTTTTGTCTTTCGGTGTTTGCCATAGCTTTCTCCGTAAATTTTATATATAATATATTATATAATATTTTTCGGAATTTCTCAATAGGATTTTGATTATTCGGTAAAAAAATTAACAAAATCGGGATAAATGAGATAATCTTGGTGCCGAATTTGCCGATATACGGATAGGTTGACAATATTTGTCTTGTTTTAATGAGATAATGTCTTGAAATATATGAAGGTTTGCTTTATAATTAGAGTGTATGGCGGAGGATATATTCCGATGCCGTGAAAGGAGTGCATTTTATGTCTGAAAATAAAAAAAGAGTTGCCGTCATAGGATACGGCGGAATGGGCGGCTGGCATACGCGCCATCTGCTGGACAGCGACGTTGCGGAGCTTGCGGGAATTTGGGATATAAAGCCCGAGAGATGCGCCGCCGCCGAGGAATGCGGAATACACGCATATTCTTCTCTCAAGGAGCTTCTCGGAGACAAAAGTATAGATATAGTTACGGTTGCGGTACCCAACGAATGCCATATGCCTCTTGCAATACAGGCTATGGAGGCGGGCAAGAACGTTATTTCCGAAAAGCCCGTTTGCCTCAACCACGAAGAGCTTGAAAAAATGATAGACGCGTCGCACCGCACGGGTAAGCTGTTCACGGTTCATCAGAACAGACGCTGGGACTGCGACTATCTGATGATGAAGGAGGCATATGCCTCGGGTAAGCTCGGCAACGTATTTTGCGTCGAATCGAGATATCACGGCTCGCGCGGAATACCCGGCGACTGGAGAGGTCACAAGGAGCACGGCGGCGGAATGATGCTTGACTGGGGCGTTCATCTCATCGACCAAATGCTCGGCATAGTTTACGACAGAAAGATTGAAAGAATATACTGTCGCTGCGACCATATTACCAACGACGAGGTGGACGACGGCTTCAGACTTGAGCTCTACTTCGAGGGAGGTCTTGTCGCTCATATCGAGGTCGGAACCTCGCACTTTATTTCAATGCCCCGCTTCTATATGGCGGGTACGAACGGAGCGGCAATTGTAAACGATTGGAAGGACGACTGCCGTATGGTTTGCTGTGACCAGTGGTACGAAAAGGACGTAAAGCCCGTCGTTACCGCCGCGGGACTTACCAAGACGATGGCTCCGAGAGACGAAAAGACGACGACCGAGTCGTTTATCCGCCGTCCCGATTCCGACGTTCACGATTTCTACCGCAACGTTTGCCGTGCCGTTGACGGCAAGGAGGAGCAGATTGTCAAGCATAACGAGGTTATGCGAGTAATGCTCGTAATGGAGGCGGCATTCCGTTCGGACGCCGTCGGCGCCCCCGTCGATTTCAAGGACACAATATAAACAAAAATGACAAAGGGGCTTTTCAGCCCCTTTGTTTGCTTTTGCGGTCAGCCGCCGCAGCAGAATATGAGGATGAGGGCTATGATAATAAGCCAAACGGTGCTGTTGTCGAAAAGATTGCAGAGACAGTTATTCATAAAAAATCCTCCGGATTAATTGATGTTCGAGAGCCTTGCGCTCTCGATATTATCATATGTGCATTTGCCGTAAGCGGTTACAGAAAAATGCCTTCGGAGTTTGCCCTGCGGAGACTTGACTTTTTGGGCGCGGTATGCTATAATATAGAAAATTGAAACGAATAAATTTTGGTTGACCTACGGCAAATTTTTTTAAGGAGGCTTTTATGAAAACTACTCTTTTGATTATGGCGGCGGGACTCGGTTCGAGATACGGAGGCGATAAGCAGATTGACGGTATCGGACCGCACGGAGAGCTTCTTATGCAGTATTCTATCTACGACGCGCTTCGGGCAGGCTTTGATAAGCTGGTGTTCGTGATAAAGCCGCAGTACAGAGAACTCATAGACGGACTTTGCGCGAGCTTTCCGAATGCGGAAAAGGAATACGTGTATCAGGACTTTTCGGAGCTTCCCGATTTTTATAAAATCCCCTCGGAGAGAACAAAGCCGTTCGGAACGGTGCACGCCGTGCTTTGCGCGGAGCGGGCGGTACGTGAGCCGTTTGCGGTCATCAACGCCGACGATTTTTACGGTGCGGACGCGTTTGCCAAGATACACGAAAAGCTGCTTACCCTGAAGGAGAGCGAGGCGGCCATGGTATCGTATAAGCTGAAAAATACGGTAAGCCGAAACGGCGCGGTTACGAGGGGAGTATGCCGCGTTGAAAACGGTTTGCTGGCGGGCGTCAGGGAGACCTATAAGATAACGGTTGACGAAAACGGAAAAATCTGCGACGGGGACTGCGGAGAGCTGGACGGAAATGTCTCGGTTTCTATGAATCTGTGGGGCTTCAGTGCCGATGTGTTTAAAGACCTGAACAAAAGCTTTTCCGAGTTTTTGCGTTCCTTGCCCGAGGGAGAAATAAAGGCGGAATACGCGTTGCCGAGCTTTGTTGACAAGCAGATAAAGCAGGGTGAGCTGTCTGTCGGCGTGCTGACTACGGACGCCGTATGGTTCGGCGTTACCTACCGTGCCGACAGAGAATACGTGGCGGCGGAGCTGAAAAAGCTCCATGAGAGCGGAGCTTATCCCGAAAAATTGGGGCTTTGATACGCCCGACGTATCAATTTAATCTGAATGGAGAGTTTATGTCCGAAAATATATCAAAGCGGCGGCGCGAGGAGCTTGCCGAAAAAGTTTGATGTTTTGAAAAAATATCTGGCAAAGCATGGTCTTAAGGGCGGTTTTGTCCGCTACGACAAGCAAAGCGAAGAGCTTTGCGTTTGTACAGACAGTTACAGTGACGATATACGGTCGGACAGCTGGCGGATTTTGAGCGAGGTATTCGGATAAACCAAAAGGCGCGCACCCATTTTCGGGTACGCGCCGTCTTTTAATATTATTTATAATCCGCGACGGTAAGCTTTATTATAAGCGACATATCGTCGGGCTGTCCCCCTTTGCCGAGCGCCGCTTTGTTGCGCCGTATTTCTCCGCATTTTGTACAGCGATGGATTATGATAAAGCCCTTTTTGGGGTCGGGTTCCGTGCGTATCGGCTCCAATTCTCCGCGGCAGTGGTTTGCGCGGTCGCCGGGATTGATATCGACGTGCAGAGACCACAGGCAGTACGGGCAGTGGTTTCTCGAGGTGTAGCCCAAAGGCTCTACCTGTTTTCCGCAGTGTGCGCATATAAAGGAAGCGTCGTTTTTCGTAAATCTCTTTTGCTCCATTTAAATATCCTCAAAAGTTGTTGTCGGCGGCAAGCTCTCCGAGAAATGCCTCGAATGCCACGCCGTCGCGCTCCGCCGCCGCAAAATGCGCCGAATACCGCATTGCGCGGCTTGTAAAGTCGGCGGCTTTGTGTATGCTTGTCTCAAAGCTTTTTCCTTGGAGAAGGCTTCCGAGAAGAACGCAGGCGAAAAGGTCGCCCGTTCCCGGATAATCCTTGGCGACTCGGGGAAAGCTATATGAAAAAAATTCTCCCGTGACGTTGTCCTCACCGCATACGCAAAGGAGGTCGGCTCCCGCGTGAAGTCCCGTTACGACTGTTTTTTTGGCTCCGGTTGCGGACAGCTTTTTGCACAGCTCCCGCTCGAATCTCAAAAGCTCCGCTTCGCTCATCATCGGGGTATCGGCGTAAGGCATACCCGTAAGGAAGCACGCTTCGGTGAGGTTGGGGGTTATTATGTCCGCGCCTCGGCAAAGCGACGACATACCGTTCATAAGTTCGTCGGTGTAAGTCGAATAAAGCTTGCCGTCGTCACCCATCACGGGGTCTACGAGGGTCAGTGTTTTTTCGCTCGAGAGCTTCTCCGTCAATTCTCTGACAACTTCTATTTGTCCGTGACTGCCGAGAAATCCCGTATATACGGCGTCGAAGCGAAGCTCCAATCGGGCAAAATGGTCTATGATTTTCTTCATGGCGTCCGTCTTGTCCTCGAAGTACATATCCGTAAAGCCGCCCGTGTGAGTTGACAAAAGGCAGGTCGGTATCGGAATTACCTGAAGTCCCATTGCGGACAGCGCGGGAATTACGACGGTAAGCGCGCACCTGCCGAAACAGGAGAGGTCGTGTACGGCGGCAACGCGTTTGAGCGGGGAGGTGCCGTCGCAGGCTTGGGGAATATAATTTTCTGTCATAATTTTTACTTCCGATGAAATTATTCGGCAAATTCTTTTATTGCCTTTATGTCCTTGTTGCGGAGCTTGACGGTTACGTCCTCTGTTTTGAAATCGTACAGGCAGAGCGTGCCGTAAGGTTCTTCGGCATAATCAAGCTCTCCGCAGTAATAGAAGTCGGCGTAGACCGCGAGCAGAAGTCCGGAGTCCAGAAGCTCCGAAAGCTCCAGCTCGGCGCTGTCGGCGTAAAATATCATTTTTCTGAAGTTGTACACGTTCTTTTGCTCCGAGAGAACGACCTCGCCGTGACAGCGTACAAGCTTGACGCTGTCCTCGTCGCTGCCGAGGTTGTCGTCCTCGTTTTCGGGAGTAAGGTCAATGGCGAAAACGAGTGTAACGTCATATACCTCCGCATCGCGCTCGGGAACGCTCTCGAGCCCGAAATCCTCCGCGGTGTGGCGCAGAGTGCTGTTGTTGTAGCGAACGGTTGCCTGTATCTGATTTGCACTCGGAATTATCGTATAATCCGTTATGGCAAAGTAACCGTAGCTTGTGTCAGAGCTTGTTATGCTTCTCTGGTTCTGGCGGAACATATACAGTCCGTCGCCTTCGGCTTCGTAAGCGGAGTACAGCGCCTCGTTTGCGTACAGCGTCTCCATACTTTTGGGGTTGTCCGAGGAGGCTATTCTCCATATGAGAAATCCCGCCACGGCGGCAATCAAAAGCGAAAAAAGTATTATGATTATCCGCTTAATGAGTTTAAAAACTATTGACATTTCGGCTCCTATTTATTATAATATTAGTATACAGAATATTATAACATTAATTTGTGACTTTTTCAAGTACAATTTTATCTGTTTTGGTAACAAGGAGTGATAAACGTATGAATTTATTTGAATTTAAACCGAGCAAGAACGTAAAAAAGCTCAGGTCTGTTACGGGGCTTCTGATAATAGGCGCGGCATTGCTTACGGTAATGACCGTGATTTTAAATGATATTCCGTACCGCTGGGCGATACAGCTGCTTAGCCTCGGAATGCTTGTTGTCGGCATTTTCATTACCTCGCGGTATATTATGAAGAGCTATTTATATGCGGTGACGAAGGGTGACGGCGGAGAAAACGATTTTACCGTTACGGAGCTTCAGGGAAGAAACAGAGTGACGGTATGCCGCATAGGTCTCGGGAATATAGAGCATGCGGTTGTCGTGCCGCAGGGCGACAGGGAAGCCGAAACAGAGGTCAAAAACAAAATCAAGAGCGAGAAGCGCAAGCAGTTTAACTACTGTGAGGACCTTTTCGATGAAAAATATATCTGCCTTTTCGTTACGGAATGCGGAGAACCGCTTGCAATAAAGCTTTCGTGGGGCGCGGAGCTTGAAAAAATTTTTGAGGACGGAGAGGGAGAGTAAGGACTTTTCTTATGCCTGCCGTCGGCTTACGGCAGACAAACAGACAGGAGATTTTTATGAAATACCCCGATTATGTCGATTTTGTAATAAAGAGGCTTGAGGCAGGCGAAGAGAGCGCGTATGTCGTAGGCGGAGGCTTGAGAGACATTATTATAGGAACGGAGCCGCACGATTACGACGTTGCGTCGTCCGCGCTCCCCGAGAAAACGGCGGAGCTGTTCTCCGATATGCGCGTAATAAAGACGGGACTTAAGCACGGCACGGTTACGGTCATCTCGGGCGGTTTTCCCGTTGAAATAACAACCTTTCGCATAGACGGGGAATACACGGATTCGCGCCACCCCGATTATGTCTGCTTTACCGATGATATAACGCTTGATTTGTCACGCCGTGATTTTACCGTGAACGCTATGGCTTACAGTGAGACGCGCGGGCTGATAGACCCGTTCGGAGGACGTGCGGATATAGAGCGGAAAATTATACGCGCGGTCGGAAATGCGGAAAAAAGATTCGGCGAGGACGCGCTCCGCATAATGCGGGCTTTCCGATTTTCGGCACAGCTCGGATTTTCGATTGACGGAAAAACTCTTGACGGTGCGCGGACTATGGCTGTCGGCTTGGCAAATATTGCGCGTGAGCGCATAGCCTCCGAGCTGTTGAAAACGGTGACGGCAGATAAGCCGTTCGAAGCGTTAATGCTGATGAAGGAGACGGATATTTTCCGTTACGTTTTCGGAAAATACGTTCCGAGCGACGGACTTTTGAGGCTGTTATCCGAAATGCCGAAGACGGATACGGCGCGTCTCGGACTTCTTCTTTATGAGGCGGACGAGGCGGCGGCAAGAGAAATACTCAACTCACTGCGCCTGTCTAACAAGCAGATAACGGGAGCCTTGGCAGTCCGCCGAGGCGCGTATTTTAAAATAGAAAATGCTTTGGACGCGCGCAGGCTTATTGCCGCGGCGGGAATATATGCGTCGGAGGCGGCAAAGCTCTCCGAGCTTGCCGGTGTCTCGCCCGCAGGAGCATACGGGCTTGTATCCGAGCAGACGGGTGCACCCTGCAGTATACGCGATTTGAAAATAAACGGCAGGGATGTTGCGGAGCTTGGCGGCGCGGGTCGGCTGATAGGCGATACGCTGGCGCGGCTTACGGAGCTGGTAATGGAAAAGCCCGAGCTTAACGAGCGCGGCGTGCTTACGGAGCTGGCAAGGCAATTTATAAAAGAAAAGGAAAACAAAAATGACGGAGCTTGACAGCATAGCGGTTATAAAAAATACAAAAGGGAAGATTTTGGGCGTGGATTTCGGAGACGTCAGAACGGGACTTGCCGTGTGCGACGTCTCGCGTCTTATCGCCTCGGGACTTGGATACGTGAGCCCGGGAGGAATAGACAGGACGGCGGACGCCGTGGCGGAGGCGGCAAGGGAAAACGGGGTATGCGCCGTTGTTGTCGGTCTGCCCGTAAATATGGACGGTTCGCACGGCGCGCGTGCACAGCGGTGCGAAAAGTTTGCCGTGTTTCTGAAGGAAAGGCTGGATATTCCCGTTGCCGTATTTGACGAGAGAATGACGACGATGACGGCATCGCGTTATCTCAACGAAACGGGAACGCACGGAAAAAAACGGAAGCAGGTTATAGATACGCTGTCGGCTCAAATTATACTGCAAAACTGCATTGACAGACTCAAATATATGAGTGAGGATTAACGAATGGCAAAAAATTGCGAAAGCTGTGAATTTTACGATTACGACGAAGAATACGGTGAAAACGTTTGCACCGTAAGTCTCGACGAGGACGAAATGTACGATTTTTTTGGAGGCAACACAAAGGGGTGTCCGTATTACCGCTTTTACGACGAATACAAAAGCGTGCATAAGCAAATATAAGAATATAAGGAGGAATTTATGGGAACGGTTTTCGATTATTTGAATTGGCGCGGAGATATACCGTTTTCGGACGTAGGAATTAACGAGGTTGACAGCCTTATTTTCTCACAGATATGCTACGTCGATTTCAAAAAAATAGTTCCTTCCTCGCCCGCCGCAAAGCCCGTCAGTCTGCTTGCCGCCGCAAAGCGGTATATGCAGGGGCATAAAAGTGCGCCCGCAAATCTCGGTGCGATACTTCCGCACGAAATACTTAGTCTTATGACTCATTGTGCGCGTTCGCACCGTTTCGGGACGACACAGCTTATCGGATACGTGAACAGCATATCCGACAACGAGCAAAAGCAGTTCAGCGCGGTTACTTTTTTGATTGGAAACGATACCTGTGTTGCTGCGTTCCGCGGTACGGACGACACGATTATAGGCTGGAAGGAATGTCTCAATATGAGCTTTATGAGTCCGATACCTGCACAGTCCGACGCGGTTCGGTATCTTGAGGAGATGGCATATGCCTTTCCGACGAGGAAAATATACGTTACGGGGCACAGCAAGGGAGGAAATCTTGCCGTGTGGTCGGCGTCAAAGTGCAGTGACGGTGTGAACTCACGCATTGAGGCGGTGTACAATCATGACGGTCCCGGCTTCGACAGGGAATTTATCGAAAGCGACGGCTACATTGGGACGCGGGAGCGTATACACACGTTTGTTCCGCAGTCGTCGGTTGTCGGTATGCTGCTGGAGCACGAGGAGCGTTACGAGGTCGTGGAGAGCACGTATACAGGACTTTTTCAGCATAACGCTTTTTCTTGGGAGGTTATGGGAGGACGCTTCATACACGTTGACAGCGTTACCGAGGAGAGCAAGCGGATAGACGTCACTCTGAAAAAATGGCTGGAGGAGATGCCGCACGAGACTCGCAAGGAGATAATAGATTCTCTGTATGAAATTCTTTCATCTACGAATGCAAAAACGCTGACGGAGCTTAATGCCGATAAGCTTGCGCTTATAAAGGCGTGGAACGCGCTGGACTCGGAGTCGCGTAAATTTATACTCCGCTTTATATCGCTGATAGTAAGAAATACAAAAAAATAAAGCATTGGCGCGCCGATATCGGCGCGCCAATGCTTTATCATACCGTAGTTTGCGGTTAATTTCTGTTTTTGCCTGCGGAAATCAGGTGCTTTACCGCCTCGGAGGCGGCTATCAGCCCCGCGACCGACGGAACAAAAGCAATGCTGCCCGGAATCGGCTTGCCCGTTTCGGGATTTTTTGCCCACGTTTTTATCGGCTCCTCAGACGAAAATACGACGGGTAAATGAAGAATTCCTCTTTTTTTCAGTTCACGGCGCATAACGCGCGCAAGAGGACACCCCGAGGTTTCGGATAAGTCGCATACCCGCAGTGCCGCGGGGTCAAGCTTGTTGCCCGTTCCCATGGAGCTTATCATCGGTATTCCGAGAGCCGTACAGCGGACGGCTATTTCTATTTTTGCGCTTACGGTGTCTATGGCGTCGATAACAAAATCGTAGCTCGAAAAATCAAAAATATCGGCGTTTTCGGGAAGCAGAAATTCCTGCCTTTCGGTGATTTTGATATCGGGGTTTATATCGCGCAGTCTTTCAGCCGTAACCGTCACCTTGGGACGTCCGACGGTGCTTGTGAGCGCGCAAAGCTGACGGTTTATATTGCTCTCCGATACCGTGTCGCTGTCTATGAGCTCGACATTCCCCACTCCGCACCGTGCAAGGGCCTCCGCGGCATAGCTTCCGACGCCGCCGACGCCGAAAAGCGCGACTTTTTTTTGAGAAAGCAATGCGGTTGCTTCCTCACCGATTAAAAGCGACTGCCTCTCAAAACGGTTGTTTTTCATTGTTGCTCCTTCTTTGTTTCTTCGGATTTTTTCTTTGCTTTTTTTGCTTTTGCAAGCGGAACTGTTATTCCGATTACTGCTCCGACGGTAAGCACGAGGCAGATAACGGCGGGCAGCAGCTGGCTTTTTAATACCTTGTCCACCGCCGTCTGCGTATCGGCTTTTTCGGCAAGCTCCGCTTTGACGGAGAAATATTTTGCCGTGAATACGGCGTCTCCCGTTACTACGCTTATAGGCTCGGACCAGCCTATGAACGAATACAGAAATCCGTCCTTTTCAAAGCTTAACGGTATGTCGGGTATAACGATTGTCTCTCCGAGAGAATAAAGCTCGCTCGAGACCGTTTCACCGCTGCACACGAAGCTTACCGTATATTTCTTCGGCGTAAACTCAACGGATATTTTTACGTTGGAGTTCGGCATAACGAATGTGCTTTGCCCCGTAAGCTCCGTTACCGTGCCGTTTTCGTCCGTCAGTATTATTTTATTTGCCGTGTATTCGGCATTCGGCAAAATGCGGAGCGTTACGGTGTCGCCCGCACGGTAGAGTTGACCGTCTGCAAACGCCGCGCCGTTTTCTCCGACCTCAAGCGTCAGCGACCTGTATTGCTTTACGCTGTACAGGCTTGACGGCTGTGCGTAAAATTCGGCGTATTCTCCGTTGACAGAACAGGCAACGTCGCTGCTGCCGTCTCGGCATACATATGTGCCGTATGTGTCGTAAAAGCCGTGCAGAAGACTCATTCCGACCTTTCCCGAAAAGTGTATCTCGGTTTCTCCCGATTTGAATGTGTAGCCTGCGCCGTTATCCGACGACAGCAGGCAAAGCGTTTTGGCTCTGTACGTCAGCAGTGAGCTTATCGCCTCCGAGGTCAGGCGCAGTGTACAGCGGTCGGTGACAACGGTAATTTCTCTTTTCAGATCGTGAGCGTATTCCAAAAGAGCGGAGATGTCAATGCGGGAGGCGGTTGTCGTAAGCGTTAGTGCGGTGCCGCTGTCGTAAATTTCAAGGTCGGCGGTTTTATCGTTAGGTACCGAGGCAAGCTCGGTTTTGTCGAAAAGCGCGGTATATTCCGTGTTTTCAGTGACGTTCGCCTCCGGCTTGTCCCAGCCGGTGAATGTGTAAAGACAGCCGCCGATATATCTTGTCTGCTTTACCGCCGGCATTGTTACGGCGGAGCCGTATGTAAAGCTGTGTTCGGTAATATTTCCGAGTATATTCCATTTTACGGTATATACTCTCGTCGACTCGGAAAATTGAGCGATATATTCGGTTCGTCCCTTTACGGGCGTGATTTCGGGATACCAGCCGTCGAACGTGTATACCGCCGTGTTCGTTGAAGCCTTTTGCGGTGTTTCTCCGACGTATGCCGGAATTTCGCCGTATTCGCATTCGCAGGTATAAAGCTCGCGTGCTCCGTCGGAGGATTTGAATACGACCGTATAGCTTCGCTTGGAGGATATATATTTCGGATAAAAAATATATCCGTCGGAGACCCGAACGCTTTTCCAGCCGTCAAAGCTGTATGAGTATTGAGCCGTACTGCTTCGCTCGGGGGGCTCGGTCGGCTCCGTTGCATCGGGCAGCAGTCTGCCGTCAAAGGTATAGTACGAATTTATCTGAGAGCCGTCAGCCGAAAAAGCGCGTTCGACGTCTACGGTAAAATTCACCCTGTTTACGCCTGACAGCGTATGTTCTTTCGGAATATCGCTTCCGAAATATTGCTGTGTGCGGATTAAAAGCTCGTAGCCGTCAATGCTCGGACGTGTGCCCGGAGCTTCCGCGGGTTCGGGAGCGTTTCCAGGGTTAGGCACGCTCTGCGGTTCGGTCGGTCTTAAAACGGCGATAGGCTCGGTCGGTTTTATTACCTCGGCAGGCCGCACGGGAGCTTTCGGCAGGTCGGCGGCGGGAATTTCACCGCTCCACCATTCGAGACGGTCGGGGCAGGCGGAGTCCGTATCTGCAATGATTATGTTTTGTCCCAGCAGGTCGGAAAAAGCATACGTATGTTTTTTTCCGTTTTCCGTGTAAAAGCTCCAATTGCCGTCCGCCGTGACCTCGTCGTCGAGACCTCGGCATATTAGATATATGTGACAGAGTACGTTGCGTATACGCCATTTTTTGTATACCGCCATATCGGGGTCGTCCTTGTATTCTATTTCTATCCAAGCGCAGATATGTACGAATATTGTCGGCGTCAGAATTGAGGACATTTTATCGTAAAGATATTTGAATTTCTGTGTTATTTCAGCGTAATTTTCCTTGTAAAACGCAAATGCCGCCTCCTCGGATACATCGCGTGCGTCGCTGTAGCCGTGAAGCAGAATGTTCAGCTCATCCGATACCGTCCTCATAACGTCGATATCCTCTCGCTTGACTCCGTAAAAGCTGACAAGCTCGTCGTCGTATTTTTCTATCATCGATACAAGCTCTTTGTTTTGAAGCGCGTTAAACAGCGTTCCTACGCCGTTTGACGGTACGGTAAAAAGGGATTCCATATATGCCGTCGACGCACGTATTTTATTCAGATTTTCAAGATAACGTCGGTAGTTTTCATATTCGGCTTGGTTTTCGGAATAAGATTTTTCATATTCCGCCTCGGCTATAAGATACTTTTCATATTCATCTATATATTTTTCATATGCGGCAAGTTCCGCTCCGTATGCGGTGAGAGCGGCGAGATAAGCGTTGTAATCGCCGAGGCTTTTTTTATATATCTCAAGCTCTTTTACGTATTCTTCATATGCGGCAAGGGCGGCTTCATATTCTGATATGCTCGAAAGATAGCTTTCATATTTTTCAACGGAATTAAGATACTTTTCAAGTGCCTGACTGTATTCGGCACGTATATCGGCACTCTTCAATGCGTCGCTCCGCGCAAAGCCCGCCAGCTGTGAAATATACTCGCTTGGAAGAGCTATTTCACATTTATATTTAACTGTTACGGTCTGTTCCGTGCCGCAGCTGAATGTACAAACGTATGCGCCGCCGCTCCGAGTGAGCTCTTTTGTACTGCCTTCGTAAAGCGCGGAGCACGGACTCCATACTATTTCCGTACCGTTTTGCGCCGTATAGCTTTTTTCGCGCGCCGATACGCAAATTTGCCCTCCTTCGCAGGTCACGGATACGTTTTCTGCCGATATGTCGGGCGAATATATAAAGGCTGTTTCAAAATATGCGTCGAGGTATTCGGCCTCCGCCGTGCTTATCCCGTCCGCACAAACGGCGGAGAGAAGCTCCGAGGGGGGCACGGTGACGTTATAATCGCTATTCCCGTTTGAAAAATCCACGCTGTACCCGTCGGAAACCTCCGACGTTCTTTCGGTATTTGCCGCAAAGGCGGAAATATTCGCAGCCGAGGGAAGAGGCATTAACAGAGCGACGGCGGCGCACAGCAGCCGCGTAAGCGTTTTTTTCATTTTATTTTCCCTCCTTTTTATTCTATATATATTTTAAATTATTTACGGCGATATGTCAACATATTTTTTGAAAACAATTCAAAACGGATAAAAATTTTCTTTGGAAGACGTTATGGCGTTCGCCGCCGCAGGTGCATATCATATAAATGAAAAGCCGTAACGAAGGGAGGAAAATGTATTTTTAAGGAAATTTTTTGGGGAATCGCACTTCCGTTTTTCGGAACGGCATTCGGCGCGGCAATCGTATTCTTTGCGGGGAAACGGACCGGAATGCGCCTTAGGCGGGCAATAGAAGGCTTTTCGGCGGGTGTTATGGCTGCGGCGTCGATATGGAGTCTGCTCATTCCTTCTATGGAGCTGGCGGAGAAGCGCGGTACGCCTGCGGCTGTACCTGCCGCCGCAGGCTTCCTTTGCGGAATGGTGTTCTTTTTGCTGTGCGACCGTTTTATAGCCGCGTATACCGATCGTCTCCCGACGGGAAATATGTCTCGCGGAGGTCTGATATCCTTTTTCGCCGTCACCGTGCATAATTTGCCCGAAGGTATGGCGGTCGGAGCGATATACGCCGAAATTCTTTGCGGTGCGGACGGCGTCGGAATTTCCGCCGCGCTTGCGCTGTCAATCGGTATTGCCGTTCAGAATATTCCCGAGGGTGCCATTGTTTCAATGCCCGTGAATGCATCGGGAAACGGAAAGACGAAATCGTTTGCCGTCGGCGTTTTGTCGGGTGCCGTTGAACCGCTTGGAGCTGTTTTGACGCTGCTTGCCGCAGGCATTGCAATACCTCTTTTGCCGTATCTGCTGTCGTTTGCCGCGGGTGCTATGATGTATGCGGTGCTCGAGGAGTTTCGCGGAGACGGGGAAACTGGGGGTGCAGTTTGGATTTTGGCATTTTCGGCGGGATTTGTGCTTATGATGTCGCTCGACGTGCTTTTGGGATAACCGATGTAATTCTCGGTGACGTTTTTTTGAAAAAACAAAAAAATTTTGAATTTTTGTATTTTTCTATTGCATTTTTTTGAAAATATGGTATACTATAATCAGAAATATTATAAATTCATAAGGAGGAGTAAAAATGAATTTGTTTAAGAAAAAATCAACCAACTACGGCAAAATAGTTGCCGTCTCCGTAGCGGCTGTCGCTGCCGCTTCCGCTGTTGCATATGTCGTTTACAAGCTCGTTAAGAAGTACAAGGACGAGACCGTATACGATGATCTTCTTGAGGACTGCGATTGCGAGTGCGATTGCGAATGCCTCGACGAAGCTGAAGAGGCTGAGGAAGCAGAGGACGCCGAGTAATTCGGCGAACAAAAACCGGGGCTGTGCTTACAGCCCCGGTTTCTTTTGGAGGATTTATGAAACTATACGATACAATTGCGGCGGTTTCTACGCCCGCAGGCAAGGGCGGAGTTGCGATGATACGCATATCGGGTTCGGACGCCGCGGCTGTCGGAGATAAAATATTCAGGCGGAAAAACGGTATTCCGCTGTCCGATGCTCAAAGTGCGAAGATGGTATACGGAGAAATTGCCGACCCCGAGAGCGGGGAGGCAGTCGACGACGGAATGGCTGTTGTTTTCCGAGCTCCCGCGTCGTTTACCGGAGAGGAGACCGTTGAAATATACTGCCACGGCGGAGTTCTTGTCACAAGACGCGTATTAACGTGCGCGCTTTGCGCGGGGGCGCGGATGGCAGAGGCAGGAGAATTTACACGGCGTGCATTTCTTTCGGGTAAGCTGGGACTTTCGGAGGCGGAGGCTCTCGGAGATTTGCTTGAGGCGGGGAGCGAGGCACAGCTGAAGCTTGCGCGCGGAGGAATGAAGGGCAGGCTGGCGGCAAAGGTCGGCGCAATATATGAGAGCCTGCGGTCGGTTATGGCGGGAATATATGCGGCAATCGACTTTCCCGATGAGGACTTGAACGAATATTCGCGTGACGAAATATGCGAGGCGGCGGAAAATTCAATTGCCGATATAGAGAAGCTCATTTCCACTTACGGTACGGGACGTGCCGTGGCTCACGGAATACAGACCGTAATATGCGGAAGGGCGAATGCGGGAAAAAGCTCGGTTTATAACCGTATACTCGGCTATGACGCCGCAATTGTTACGGACATAGAGGGAACCACGCGCGATATTCTGAAGGAGACGGCGACCCTCGGTAACACGACGCTTATGCTGTGTGATACGGCGGGACTGCGCGAAACCGACGACAAAGTCGAAAACATAGGTATAGAGCGCGCACGCGGAGCGATTGAGGAGGCGGAGCTTGTAATTGCCGTGTTCGACGCGTCCGCCCCGCTTGAGGACGGGGATATTTCCTTAATCGGCTATTTGCGCCGAAACGGGAAAAATACCGTTGCTCTGCTTAATAAAACGGATATCGGCTGCTGTGAAGAAGCTGCCGAATATATAAGAAATGCCTTTGAAGTCTGTGTCACCGTGTGTGCAAAGGACGGAACGGGCTTTGAAAAGCTGGCGGAAACGGTTGACGGTATGTTTATAGACGGTGCTCTCGACATTGCGAACGACGCGATTGTAACCGGTGCGCGGCAGTATGCCGCGCTGACGTCCGCCAAAACGGCACTTTCCGAGGCTGTTTCGGCACTGCGTGCGGAAACGCCGCTTGACCTTTGCTGTGTCGGCATAGAAACGGCTATGTCGGCAATTGCGGAGGTGGACGGAAGAGAGGTAGACGAGGACATAGTCGCTGAAATTTTTTCGAAATTCTGTGTCGGAAAATGATATTTATACTGTGTGAAAAATACACGGCGGAGATTGAAAAATCAAAGCCGTGTATTTTTTTGCTTTCGAAACAAAGCGTAAAATCGGGCAGCTAAAAAAGTATCCGGAAAAACAAAAACGACAGATGAATAATTATATAAATATCAAAATTGATTATGATAAATTAACAGCTGAAAATTGTAAAATAAAATCAAACTGATATTTAAAATAAATACATTATACCTGAATAATCTGTGATGAAAATGTAAAATATGCTTGTTGCTGAACGGTAGAAAATATGAGATGAATTATTATATAGATTTTGACGAAAATACGGAGTAAAATAATAATCGGCATATTTTAAATGCTTTTGGTTTTTT
The DNA here is from genome assembly GCA_964452345.1 of uncultured Lachnospiraceae bacterium. GTDB lineage: Bacteria > Bacillota > Clostridia > Oscillospirales > CAG-272 > HGM12713. Next base: position 3,726 of record CAYVLG010000003.1, on the reverse strand, counting down.
ACGAGTATTTTGACTTGTTTTGCAAAAATGTGCCGTAAAAGGTGATTTTTACGTCGCCGAAGTCAATTTTTGACGTGACGAAAAATACAAATCCCCGTATGCAAGGCTTTTTGCCTCGCATACGGGGATATAAATACTTAAACGGACTTATTTTTCAAGTTTCCACGTTTCAACGTGACTGAAATAATCTCCGAACAGCTTGACGGAGACACCGCTGTTCATCAGTGCCGCTCCGCTCAGCCTTGTTCCGTTTTCGGAAACATATACTGCGTCGGGAAGCAGTCCGCGCATTTTAAAGCGGGGGAGCTGTTTATCCCACTGGTGCATTCCGTGACCGAACGTGAAAAGCGTAAACTGACTGCGGTCTCTCTTTACGTACTGCAGCACGGAGTACGGCTTTTTTGAGGCGGAGGCTATGCGGTAAACGTAAGAATCCTGCAATGCGGGTCTCAGTTCCTTAAATTCCGCTACCGCGTTTTTCAAAGCCTCAATTTCTTCTTCATCGGATTTCAGCAGGTTTATTCCAACGCTCATAGAGCCCGTCATTCCCATATGAATACGGAAATCGAGGGGTATCGTTCTGCCGTTGAGACGGTGGGGGGATACGGATACGTTGCCTCCGCCTCCCGAAAGCTTAGGGACGTACAAGGTGCTGAAGCCTTCATGAAGAAGCATAACGTCGATGGGGTCGGAATTGTCGGAACGGTTTACTCTGTCCGTGTAGCGGATCATACCGTAGTCGGAGCGGCCGCCGCCCGACGCACAGTTTTCAAATATAATATCGGGGAATTTATCGTTCAGATGCTGCCAGATACGTTCAATGTTTCTCATATATCTGACGGCAACGCCTCTTTCGAGACTGTCGAGACCTATTTCGGCAACCTCTCTGTTCATATCCCACTTGAGATAGTCGAGCTTTGCACTTTCGATAAGATTATCAAGCCAATCAATTGCCCAATCCGTAATATCGTCTCTCGACATATCGAGAATCAGCTGTGTACGCTCCTGTATCGAGCGTTCGCGGTTCGGCTCCGCAAGCACCCAGTCGGGATGTGCCCTGTACAGGTCGGAGTCGGGATTTACCATTTCGGGTTCCACCCAGAGACCGAACATCATTCCCGCCTCGTGTACCTTGTCGGAAATATATCCGAGACCGTGCGGAAAACGCTCGGGGTCTATTACCCAGTCGCCGAGTCCGCATTTGTCGTTTGAGCGTCCTTTCATCCAGGCGTCGTCTATTACATAAAGCTCCGTGCCGATATATTTTGCCTTGGGGATAAGGTCGAGACATTTCTGTTCGTTTATGCTGAAGGTAAAGGGGCACCACGTGTTATAAATAACGGGGCGGACGGCGTGCGCTTTGTCGGTTTTCCGTCCTCTCGGAAGAGCGTAATCAAACTGCCAGTCGTAAAGAATTTCGCTCATATGTCCGAAACCGCCGTCCGAAAAGCCGACGACTGCCTCGGGCGTTATGAAGGACTCTCCGGGAGCAAGCTTTATCTCGGACGTAAAATCGTTCACTCCGAGCGTAACGCTTGTGCGGAGCTGCTGCTGGGTATGCTTGGTTTCGGCAACTATTTTGAAGTCGCCGCTGTACTGAAGCGCTCCGAACCAAACGTTTCCGTTTGTTTCCGCTGCCGCTCCGTCGTCAAGTGCGAAGAAGGGGACTGCGTGGGATGCGGCGTCTGTGAGATACGAGGTTTCGATAACGGTCTTTGAATGAGAAAGCACCGTTTCCTGACGCATATATTCCGAGCCCCAATCTCCCGCAAAATGCGTCATTCTGAATTTTTCGCCGCGAGGCAGCTGGAGCGTTGCGCTCATTGCGGAGCGAAGAATCACGTCGCCGTCCGTGTTGTTTGTTATGACTGCCGAACGGGATATGACGGGCAGGTCTCCGAATGTTTTGTATATAAGCTTAACTTCAAATTCATAAAACGTATCCTTGAGTACAATCTCAAGTCTGCCGTCCGTTATCTCGTGGGACTTGTATACAAGCCGAAGCGTTTCCGCACCGTCGGAAAAGCGCACTCTTATCGCGGGCGTCGCAAAATCGAACGACGAGCCGAAGCGGTATTCTCCGGGATTGTATCCGTGCGGAAGAGTGGTTTTTACCTGTTCGGTATCGTTAAGCAAAAGATCGTAATCGTCATCGTACCTCATAGGCTTGCCCCAATGAAGGTTTACAAGCTCTCCGCCCCATTTGTTGACGAGAGGCGCGGTATCTACCGTATAGCTGTTTATTGCAAAGGCATATTCCATTTCGGGAGATACGAGCCTGAACAGCTTCTTTTGCGGATTGAAAGTAATTTTCATTATTGATTTCTCCGTTTCATATATTTGTAAGTATATTGTATATTTTTTCCTTCTTTTTGCCAATACATAATTATCGGTTTGTTGTTCTTTTTTATATGAATTTTGAAATGCATATTGTTTTTAAGCATTTTAATAATTGCAATTGTGTAATTTATATAATATTCGGGCAAGCTATTGACGAAAAATGATTTTTATGATATAATTCCCATATCTTAAAAAACTTATAGTTTGAGAGGAGTAATTATGAGTAATTTTCATTGGATATGCCCTCCGCGCAGAACCGACGGGGAGGCGATAAGCTTCGTTAAGGAGATAAAAACGGACGGAGAACTTTCGCGTGCCGTGCTCCGTGTCTCCTCGATAGGCGTTTACGAGGCAACGGTGAACGGCAAAAAGGTCGGAAACCGTGTGCTTGCCCCCGGCTTTACAAGCTATAATAACCGCGTTCTGTATCAGGAATACGACGTTACGTATATGATTTGCGACGGCTGCCGTCTTGCCGTTACGGTTGCTCCCGGCTGGGCTGTAGGTTGTCTCGGATTTACTTCGAGCCGCTCGCTTTATTCGGACGAGATAAGAGCAAGCTCACAGCTTGAACTTACATACGCGGACGGCAGAGTTGAAACGGTAGTTACGGACGCTTCCTGGGAGGCGTATACACACGAGGTCACGTTTGCCGATATTTATAAAGGCGAGACGATAGACAAGACGCTTGTTCCGAGCTTTATCGGCAATGCGGTGTGCGCCGACGACAAATTTACGCTTGTATCCGACGACGGCGCGGAGATACGCGAGCAGGAGATTATTGCGCCAACCGAGCTTATAATCACTCCGAAGGGAGAGCGCGTGCTTGATTTCGGTCAGAATATGACGGGCTGGGTAACGCTTAAAATAAAGGGACGCGCGGGAGAGCGCGCCGAGCTTTCCTTTGCCGAGGTTTTGGATAAGGACGGCAATTTCTATAATGAAAATTACCGTCAGGCGACGAACAAAATTACATATATATTAAGCGGAGGAGACGATTTCTTCAAGCCCCGTTTTTCGTTCCAAGGTTTTCGCTATGTTCGTATAGACAAATATCCCGATATAGAAATAGATGTAAACGGCTTCCGTGCCGTTGCGGTTCATTCGGAAATGAAGCGCACGGGCGAATTCGTATGCGGCGACGAAAAGATAAATCAGCTGTATCATAACATAATTTGGGGTCAGAAATCGAATTATCTCGATATTCCGACCGACTGTCCTCAAAGAGACGAAAGACTCGGCTGGACGGGAGACGCACAGGTATTTTGCCGTACCGCCGCGTTTAATTTCGACGTAAGAAAATTCTTTGTCAAGTGGCTTGCCGACCTGCGCGCCGAGCAGGGCGAGGACGGCGCGGTATTCGGAACGTGCCCCGAGACAAAGGGA
>CAYVLG010000002.1:0-21346 GCA_964452345.1 uncultured Lachnospiraceae bacterium | reverse complement strand
GTAAGAAGACAAATAAATATAATGCGCCGTACGGTTCAGCAAAAACTCATACCATTCCAAAAAACGTTGACGGCGATAACTCATAAAATCCACAATGCCGTCATATTCTTCTTTCAATATTGTTTCCATATATGTTCGGTCCTTGGCATTTCCCGTAAAATACCGGAGACGAGGATTATCACTGACCGTTTGCTCCAAGGAAACAACATCTACCGAATATCCTTTTTTCAGCAATTCGGGAATCACATATACACCTATTGCCCCTGTTCCGCCTATCAGCAACACTTTTTTCATCGTTTTTCCTTTCCGATTTTTTCTTTCAAATTTTTGTTTACATATATTATCGCTTCAACAGCTCGGAACGTTAGTTTTCTTCTTGTATACCGCATGCCTGCAGTAAAACACGAAACAGAGACAATTCATATTCCAATGTATACGGATTTTCTTTTTCTCCGCGTACCATCGCGGCAAATGCCGCAAGCATATCCTCATAGCGTTGAAAAGGTTCGCTTTGTTCGTTCCGAATTTGCAGTTTTCCTGCTTCATCGAGATATCGCTCGCACCGTTTTACGTAATTAAAGTACGGCTCCGCAATATCGCGTATGCCTGTCTCCAAGGGGCAAATTTCCACTGTCCGCAGTGAGCCCCCAATCACCAGCTGACGGCGCTGAAGGCCGCCGACTTCTGTTCCGCCCATACGGACAAACGAAACTCCATGCGGATAACGCAAAACGGCAAATCCCAAATCTTCCGTATTAATTCCGTCAATTTCCGTCGCCGTATTCAACGGAATCACTTCCTCGGGCATACCTTGAATTTGCAGCACCAAATCAATCAAATGGCACCCCAAATAAAACATCATACCGCCTTTGAAACTGCCGAACCATCGGCGGGTTTCCGGAGGATCCAAGCGACTCATATGCGCTTCAACGCTGTAAATTGTCCCGAATTCTCCTGATCTCGCACGCCTAATCGTATCTGCCACAAACGGATTATACCGATACATATATCCGATATGAAACACTTTGCCGTTTTTACGTACAAGTTCAATCAATCTTTCAAATTCGGCAAGATTCTGACTTCCCGGTTTTTCCATATGAATATGCTTGCCATGCTGCGCCGCCAATTGCGCATATCGGGTTAAATGAATTTCATCGGTCTCCACCGTCACGGCTTCAATCGACGGATCGTTTAAAATTTCATCCAGCGTCAATTCAGGATATCCGTCAAAATGCCGCAGTTTTCCGGCACAGGTTTGCCGTTCGTCTTCCACCAGCGCATACCCGGCAATGTCAAACAAATCGGAACGTTTTTTCAGCGTATCAAAAATTTCCGGAGCATGGCTGTGCCGATTCACACCAATCTGTGCAATCCGTATTTTCCTCATGCTTTCTCTCCTTCCGTTTTCGTCCAATCAAACTGAACCACCGGAAACGAAGGAGATTCGGCAAGTCTCGCAAATACTTCAACCGCTTCCGACGGAGAATGAACTTCTTCAATCAACACATCAAAATCCAACCTTTTGGCTGCCAGCAAGCGAACAATGGCTTTGCAGTCATCCTGAGCCGTCCACCATCCCTCATGCGATTCGTATTTTGGACGAGCCTGGGTATGAGCACCAATCAAAGTAATACCCGGACCATGCACCTTACGGTAATAATCAATGGTAAAATCGGAATTGCGTGTACATCCTAACAGTGCTACCCTTCCAAATTCCGCCATGCAATCCAATGCCATATCAAGTCCCGTTCCTTTGCCCGTTACCTCAATGCACGCATTTACGCCTTTTCCGGTCAGCTTTTTGACCGTTTCAGCAAAATTCGGAGCAAATGGGTCCAAAGCATAGTCGGCACCGAGTGAAAGTGCCTGCTTTCGCTTCTTTTCTACGGGATCCACTGCAATAATCGGCACTGCTCCGACAGCGTGAAGAAGCTCCACGGCAATTATGCCAAGCACACCAAGTCCCATAACCATTGCGGACTCTCCGATTTCCACTCTGCACTTTCGTATCGCCGCCAATGGGAAGGTCGAAATATGGGTCAATGCCGCCGCACCCATGCTTACCGAATCAGGCAGCGGGAATACACGCTTTTCCGAAAGTCTGCAATACTGAGCGTGCTTGGAGCCCATACATGCCACACGGCTGCCAGCCGTTACACCGCTCACATTAGCTCCGGCGGCAACGACAATTCCGGACGCACTGTACCCCATAATACGCGGAAAACTAACATTCGGCGCTGCCGAATAGTTTACACTTGGGTCTCCCACTAAATTCGCACGTTCCGTTCCCGCGCTGATACTTGACCGTTCGATTTTAACCAAAACATCATTTTCTCCGATATCGGGTACATCTACATTCCAAATTTCCGTTACCTTCGGAGCGGTAAAAACAATCTGCTTCATAATAATCCTCCGCTTTTTAAGTATATCGACTTTTTTAAGTATATCATCTTGACAAAAAAACGGCAATATGTTATACTCTAAAATAACATATACGATTCTCTATTTATTTTAACAAAATCGAGAGGTTTTTAACTTGGACAATATATCTTTCTGCAAATCATTTTCATTTTGTATTCTGCAAAAAAAGCATTTTCATCATACCGACAACTCTGCGGGCATTACCTGTCATTTTATTGCCCGAATGCGAAAAGGGTCCGCACGTTTTGTCACCCTTTCCGGCGATACTCTGAACTTTGAACGCGGTGATATATTCTATCTTCCCATCGGACTGCAGTACCACTCCTATTGGACTCCCGACACATATGAGAATTTGGTAGAATGGGAATCGTACAGGTTTCAAAATTTTCCGTTTTCATCAAACTCACAATACGAAATACAGCAGTTGTATCCTGACCGTGAGACTATCGGTTATCTCGACCGCCTTTACAGTGACCGCTCCGTTTCTCCCACGTCGGTCGGCTGGCTCTATCTTTTTTTGGGACAAATACTTCCGTCAATGAAACAAACAGATGCCGACCCGAAATCTCTCCTGCTTATGCGAGCCGAACAGTACATCATAAAACACCCCGACTTTAATGTAAAAGAATTGGCTCAATTCTGCAGAATCAGCGAATCCGGATTATACGCATTGTTCCGCGACTACGCCCACATGACACCGATTGACATGAAAAACAAACTGCTGACGGAACAAGCCGTTCAGCTATTGAGTTCCACAGACTTTTCCATTGAAGAAATCAGCGACAAATTAAATTTCTGTTCTTCCGCATATTTTCGTAAAGTCATCAAAGAACAAACAGGAAAAACTCCCACCGAGCTGCGGCGAGAACTTTTACTTTCCGAACGGTTATAGCCTCTGCAAAACAAACGACAGCTCATTACCTTTCGGTAAAAAGCTGTCGCTTCCTGTCTTTTTTATTATTTTTGTGTTTTACAGCGTGCCCTGCCGAATATTGCGGGAATAATGCAAACGACAAAATATATAACGCCAAGCGTTACGGCAATCTCGGAATGCACCGTAAGCTTATCCGCGCCCCACAGATAAATAAGTGCCGCGGCAGGAGGAACAGACAGTACGGCAGAGATAAAATATATGTCCGACAGCACAAGGCAAAGCACGGCAAGCATCGCATACGCAATGGCGGCGGCATAAAATATTTTGATATTCATATCGGGCATTTTTCCGTATATTTCGTAATCAAAGCGGTTAAGCTCAAATGCCTGCGACATATCAAGACCGAGCTCGGCAAGCTCATTCGATTTATATATAACGTAACAGCAAAACGCCGACGTAACAGCTCCGCTCACGGCGCACGCATATGCGCTCCTGTGTTTTCCGTCCTGTCTGTCACGCAATAGGCAATCGGCAGCCGCGCCGACAACCCCGATGATACCGAAAATAACGTACAGCATAGGGTATTCCGCTATAAGTCCGGCTTTTAACATATCCATAGTCAGCAAAAGAGGAAAAATGCAAAACGCCTCCGATATGTACGGCAGCCGCTTAAATATTCTTCCGCATACCGCCGAAAGCAAAAACAGTATTGCCAAAAACGCCAGCATACGGTTCTGTTCCGAGGTCGCACGGGAAAAGAACAGCTTGAGCTTATCGGTCAAGCCAAGCTCCGCGTCAAAATCGAACTTCATATATCCGCGGAAAAGGTACATAACCGCGGTAAATGCCGCAAATCCCGAGCAAAAATCGGTAAATTTCTTAAAATAACTCATTTCGTCCTCCGTTTCAGACTATTTATAATTGCGCAATACTTTTATTACCGTCAGCGAAACACAGCCTATGACAAAACCCGTAACCGCACCTGCGGCGACAAGCACGGGAAGGTAAAACGCTATTTTCAGATTATCCACAAGCACAACCGCAGCCGCCAGCTGGGCACAGTTATGCGCAATACCTCCGCAAAGGCTCACACCCGCAGCACCGAGCCTGTCGGTCTTTTTCAGTACTATCATTACGGCAGCCGACAGCATACCTCCGCAAAGGCTGTAAACAAAAGAAAATACGTTGCCGAAAAGCAATGCGCAAAGACATATTCTTACAAAATTGATTACCGCCGCCTGCTTTCCGCCGAAAAGATACAGTGCAACAACGGTTACAAGATTGGAGAGACCGAGCTTTATTCCGTATATGCCTATCGGCAGCGGAATAAGATATTCGACATATCCGAGCACAAGTGCCAAGGCGGTAAGGGCTCCGCAAGCCGCAACCGACTTTGCCGAGAATTTATTCTTTTCGTTTTTCATTCGGCACCGTCCTCCTCCACCGTAACCGTCAGCCTGTGCGGCAAGCAGACAATAGATTTCATACCGTCGGCACAACCGGTTTTAACGCACGTTTTATCGGGGCAGTCGGCATCGGAAATATAAACCTTGCCGTCCTCTATTACAAGAATATTGACACCGTATTCGGTTTCTATAACAAGCTCCGTATCCTTGTCAAGTGAAAGACGCGCATATTCTTCACCGTCAACCGTAACGACCGCAATTTCTTTATTATCCGCCGACAACAGAAAAAACACCGCGAACAGCAAGGCGGACGCCGCTATAACGGAGCACAAAAGTATAATATCGTTTTTTCTCAGTTTCATTATTTTTCTCATTCCGAAATATTTAAGCCGTCAGTCGACGTAACGGTTCCGTCAGCGTATATCCATACCGTTTCAAGTTCCAAGCTCTCCGATAAATTTTTTCCTTCGTCATATGACATCGAAAACAGCGCCGTCGACATCACGTCCGCCATTGTGGCGGATTTACATACAACCGTAACCGAAAGAAACCGATTTTCGGGAGCTTTCGTATACGGATTGATTATATGGTGATATCTTACCCCGTTTAAATCAAAGCCTCTTAAATACGAACCGCTCGTCGACATCGCTTTCTCGGAAATATTTACCGTGTCCGCAAGGCTTCCCTCTCCGCTCGGAGACTGTATACCGCCGTACCAGTCCGCCCCGCCGTTCTTTTGACCGAAGGCGCACAGCGTACCTCCGAGATTGAGCAAAAAGCTTTCACAGCCTGCATTCACAAGCAAATTGTATATATATTCCGCAACGTATCCTTTGGCAAAAGCACCCGCATCCAATTTAAGCAAGCCGTCTTGAAAGAATACGGTGCCTGAATCGCTGTCAAGTATAAGAGCGGAGGCATTCGTGTGCTCCGAAGCAAGCTCCAAATCGTCCTCTGACGGAACGGTCTGCTCCGCAATTGCATTTTTCCATACCGACGTCAATGCGCCAATCGTTACCGACGTGTAGCCGTCGGTATATCCGCAAAGCTCAACCGCTTTTTCGAGAAATACGAACAGCTCACGAGATACCCCGACAGGCTTTTCGCCTGCTGTGCGGTTTAAGGTGCAAAGATTAACCTTGCCGTCGTATTCGTTATATATATCGAGAAGCTCGTGCCAACGGTATATCTCGTCCCTGAAAATACCGTTAAATCTCTCGTAATCCTTTTCAGAACCGCAGTAAACCGTAACCGAAGCAAAAGAATCAAATACATCAAAGTAAGTATCGGTATATTTTTGGTTACGCGAAGAGCATGACACGGCAAAAAAGCACAACACGGCGGCAAGCACGACCGCCATTACGGATTTAAAGATTTTTTGCATACACGCCTCCTTTTTATTTCAACACACAAAAAACATTACCGTTCCGTAATCATACAGCGGTTCATCTGACAGCGAAACGGCAGTTTTTCCGTGCAATCGGCAAAATTCCCGTATTTTTTCACCGCTCGGGTGCGCGCCAAGCATACCGCAAAACAGAATTTTATCTCCGACGCCGCCCGATGCCCCGCCTATAAAACCCGTATTGTAACCGTCAAGACGGACATAACCCTCATCAATTTTCAATGCGTCTATACCGACGCGCACGGCAGAATTGTAAACGGAAGGGTCGGCGGTAATTATCGCATTTTCCGAAATGCAGACCGCAGAGCATTTCGCATAGCCCTGCCGCGTATGTATAATTTCGATATTTTTCTCTTCAGCAAAAGCCAAAACAGAAGCCGATACGGCATTTTTGTTTGCAATAAATCTTTTACCGATAACGGCACAGTTCAGTTTTACGTCGGCGGGATATTCCGACGAGGCATTTTCCGCAATTTCCCGTATTTCAAAGCCGAGCTTTTCGAGCTCCGCAAATATTTCCGATGTCTCGCGCCGATATTCGCTCCACGTAAAAATAACGCCACCGTATGCAAATATCAGCATATCCGGGTGAGATGCCACGGGAGCGGCAAGACGTGAAAAAGGCGGGAGCTTGATTATCCGCTCGGCATAGCGGTAAAGCTCCGCTTCAATAACGCTTGAAATACGGCCGTCAACAATTGCAATTGTCATTTCTCGTGCGGTATACCGCTCTCCTTTACTGTTTTTTAATACATTAAAACGCTTTTGGCAATAAGCATACGGTTTTATTATATTACCAATACCGAAAAATGTCAATAGCATTTTTTATATTTTTACACCGCAGAATTTTAAAATAAAAAAATTTTCAAAAAAGTATTGCAATACGGCACAAAATGTGATATAATATTAAAGTATTAGTACAGGGGTATAGCTCAGCTGGTAGAGTACCGGTCTCCAAAACCGTGGGTCGCGGGTTCGAATCCTCCTGCCCCTGCCAAAATAATAAAGACACTTTCGTAAGAAGGTGTCTTTATTATTTTGTTGGTTGTACTTAATGATGAAAAAATCCTTAAATGTCCGTTTGGGGCGAAAATTTAATAGAGTTACGCTATATAAACCGCCGAGTAATTCAAAGTTTCGGAGCAAACAAGGGTTATGAAACTTCCGCAAAATATCATTTTTCAATAATTCCAATTGTTTCAACGTTCCGTTTTCCGCAGCTACAAAAAGCATATGCGACCGCAGATTTTTCGTTATCTGCGGTCGCTCTTTTATCAGAAATTAAGAATATCTTCGTATTCAACATTCAATATTTGCTTTAACAAAATTATCTCATCAGGATATAAATGACGTTGACCAACTTCAATTTTAGCAAGCGCACTTCTTGTTATATCACACCCACTCAACTGAAATTTTGTAGCAACGTAATCTTGTGTAAAATTATTTATTTCCCGTAATCTTCTGATATTATTTCCTATTTTTTTCTCAATATCTTTATTCATAATATCCTCAATCGTTGCACTTAATTTAAGAGCACCTCTTGACAATATTATAACAATATGCTATAATATTTTTGCACCGACACAGGTGCAAGATGTAAATGATTTTTGAGAAAATTATGTACTTTTCATTATTTTAATACATTTAGAAACGAAAATCAAATAAAACCAATATTCTGCAAGAGCTTTATAAATAAAAGGAACTATTAAACAATGAACAAAAAAATAATTCTTGTTAATTCGCATCGCAAATTTTTTTGTATATGTTCGAAAATATATAACACAATACTACCACGAAACAAATTGAACGCAAAAGGCTGCAGAAACTCAATCGGAGTTTCTGTTATTAACGGATTAAAAATCATCAGCCGCGGATGCAATAATGAAATTATTATCGGAGATTTTGTAAGAATAAAAAATAGTACAATTATTTTGAATGGCAACAGTAACAGAATTATAATTAAAGATTTCGCATATCTAAATCAAATTGAACTATATACCGAAGACAACAATAATGAAATAGTAATCGGAAAGCATACAAATCTTTGCGGCAAAGCACATTTTGCCGCGATTGAAGGTACCAAAATTCATATAGGCAATAATTGTTTATTTTCAGGTGAATTACATTTTAGGACAGGAGACTCCCATTCAATTTTAAATATGCGGGGAGAACGCATCAACCAATCCAAGGATATAGTTATAGAAGACCATGTATGGATTGGAACTAAAGTAACCTGTTTGAAAGGCGTACGCGTATCACAAGATTCAGTTGTTGCGGCAACTACTACACTATGCAAAGATTACTCCACTCCAAATGTAATAATCGGAGGTGTCCCCGGTAAAATTATAAAAACAGATATAACCTGGGCAAATGAGAGATTTTAATCGGAAACAATAAAGTTTTCATATTGTTTTTTCAGTATAAAAGAAAAATTTCAAAACACTAAAAAGCAACGAAAAAGGAGCTGAGTCAAACGCTTTTAATTTAGCGAATGGCTCATCCCCTTTTGTTTTTCACTATTACATATTCACTTTTCGCTCTTTCTCAAAACTTATCGATTAGGTACTCGGTAAAAATCGAAAAATAGCTTGATTGTATAGACGCTGCTTGCTGTTTTTAGATAATAAATCTTTCGTTTAAAGTTCCTGTATAGTTCAGTGTTCGTCACTCGTTTTAATGTATCACGTATCATCATCTGCAACTATAAAATAATTCCATTTGGATATAACCTTGCAGAATAAGAAATATTGAAAATATGCCAAATCAAAAGGAACGAGATCGTTTGATTTTTTCAAACAAAACCGTTCCTTTTTATATTTAACCGTTAAGCTTATACAAGGTAAGAATACAGCTCGGCTGAAAATAGTCACTTACTCTAACTCGCCTTCTCATCTTACCTCAAACGCGAAGATATGTGCCTGAGCACTTCCGTAGGCTGCCTTTCCAAGCTCCTCGGAGAAATATGTATTGATGGGAATAAGGCGTATAGCCGAAGTATTTACGTCAAGCGGCTTTCTTATCATTCTTTGATAGTTGTTTTCCTCGCTGTAAACAGTCACCCATTCGCCTAAGTCGTTCAAAGCTTCGATTCTAAAGGACTTCAGCATACATTTTGGAAAACCGAAGGACGTATAATTATAGTCAAGCCTCTTAAACAGGGTTGCCGATATATTGAGAACACGCGGATTGCCCTCGGTATATTCCCTGTCAAGGTCGCTGTCAACAATAAGACGAAATTCGGAGATATGCTTCTTTTCTTCAAATGTGTAAGTGATTGCGCGGCTGCACATTCCCCAATATCCGTTGTCATTGCCCCATATTTTTCTTTCCGTACCGTTAAGAAGCACCGACGCGTCGCCCCATTCCGCCGAAAGCGTCTTTTCTGTGCACAGCGGCGATATTCTTCTTTTAATCCCCGGCAGGAAGCAATCGTCTTCCATAAGAATATTCTGAAGCTCGCCTATTTTTTCACTGCACAGCCGGCGCGCCGTCATACCGTACTTTGACATAAGAGCCGCCGCAGTACCTACCGCCTGTCCCATAACTCCGCAGGTTGCCATAACTCTGACGGTAGCAAAGGCTATGTGAGACGCGCTGATATTTCTTCCCGCAAACATAAGATTTTCGATATTTCTCGAATAAAGCGACCTAAAAGGTATACCGTAAGGCTCGGTAAGCCTCTTCTTTTGCAAATGCCCCCCGCCTGCTCCGTTCATAGCAAAGCCGCCGGGAAGGTGGTTATCTATCTGCCAGCCGCCGTAAGCAACCTCGTCATCAAAGCGTCTGCCAGCCTCAACGTCCTGCTGAGTCAGTATATAGTCGCCTACGTATCTGCGGCTCTCCCTCTTTCCGGGAAGAAAACCTATAAAATCAAGCTCCCAATTGTCCGCTCCGTGCTCTCCGCGGTTTTTCATATGATCCCAAACGCCGTAGGCTATTTTGATAAGCTCATCTCTGACCTCCTCGGTATCGTGTATCGAATCCGCCTCTCCGCCGAGTTCTATCCAATAAAAATTCGTTTCGATACGGTCAAGACATTCGTGAGGCTTAAACTTCATATCCTCGTCGGTATCAAATCTATATGCCCAATCGGGTGCGGTAAACTCGCATTTGTGATCGGTTTCGTGGGCCTGTATCATAAGGCTCATTCCCATGGTTTTCTTATCCGCCTTTTCAAGTCCCCATTTCTCGCCGAATGTATCCTTTGACTCCCGTCCGACCATATACTCCGCGTCGGCAAGCTCCGCGAGTATGCTGTCGCCCGAGCAGTCAATGAAGGTATCTGCCTCTACCCTCTGCCAGGTGTAAGTCGTAAGCTGGAAGCCCGTCACGTTCTTTATAACGTTGCCATCACACTCTGCAAAGCAGCACGCACAGTTCAGAAGAAGCTCTATATTTTTTTCGTTCTTTACCTTTTCATAAAGAATGGAGTCCCACACGGAAAAATTTCTCGTGGGATTTCGGTGCATATTTTCAAGAAGCACCTCCTCCATAATACCCGTCTCCTGAAGGTTACGGACGCGGCTTCCCGCCCCCGATACCCACATTCTTATTTCACTTGAAGAATTTCCGCCAAGCACGGGACGGTCCTGCATAATAACAACTTTCGCACCGTGCCTTGCCGCCGCTATTGCCGCGAAAGTACCCGCAAGTCCTCCGCCCACAACACAAACGTCTGTTTTCCTGCTTTTTCTCATAAGCTCTCCCATTATTTTTAATCCTCCTATTCATAAAGCCGTTTATGAGTCAAAAAATTCCGCCGTCATATTGACAAATTCACACAAATAACGTATAATATTATTATAAATCATACATTTCAAAAATTCAATCCGATTTGTGATTATATTTTTTTGATTTGTGATATAAAGAGGACGGGTCAAATGAATATGACAGAGCAATATATCAGGCTTCACCGCCAAAGCGGCAAATACGTAAACGTCTCGGACGCCTTGCCGATAAAAAGCTTTAGACACAGACGGGGCTGGACGGACATTCCCGTTGACGGAGAATTGATTTATTCTCACAGAAATACATATTTTACGCGCGAAAGCTTCAGCGAAGGACTTCACGCGCACGAATATTACGAGCTTATTATATATATCGGCGGAGACATAGAATATATCAGCGAAAACACCGTAATTTCTCCGTCTCCGTACACCGCCGTATGGTTCAAGCCCGGGGTCATTCACACTGCACGTCTCGTATCGGCTTCAAAATACGAGCGGTACGTTCTATACTTTACACCGCAGTTTTTCCGCATCGGAGACAGCTGTACGCCTATGACGGAATTTACGGAAAATTCGGAGAGCTTTGCAGTCAAGATACCCGACGGTATGACCGACGCACTGCTGACTCTGCTAAACAAGGCGGATTCCGTCACAGAGCTTGACGAACCCTATTCCGAGCTTCTTCTGAAGGCTTACGTAACGGAGCTTTTCGGTATGCTCAATTCCACTCCGCTTGAAGCAGAGACCGTCGGACAATTTTCCGAAACAGCCGCCGAAATTAAGCGTTATATAGACAAGGAATATGCAAATATCGGAACTGTATCCGATATTGCCGATAAATTTTTTTACAGCCGAGAGCACCTTTCGAGAAAATTCAGAGAAACGTATAACATACATATTTCAAAGTACCTCGCCAAGCGAAGAGTAATTGAAAGCCTCGGGCTTCTGAAAAAAATGAACGTGTCCGACGCCGCATATGCGGTCGGCTTTAACAGTCAGTCGTCGTACATCGCCGCATTTCAAGAAAACATGGGGTGTCTGCCTTCCGAATACAAGGCAAGAAACAAACAAAATCCGTAAAGAATACTCCGCGCTTAACAAGCGCGGAGTATTCTCATTCATTATATGCTTTGTACACCGTATGCGGCGATCTGCCCGTAAGTCTTTTGAAAACGGAGGAAAAATAATTGCTGTCGTTAAAGCCGCACCTGAATGCCGCCTCGGCAACGGATATTTTTTCGCTTTTTAAAATCCGTTCCGCGTTGGTAATTCTTACGTTGGTCAAATATTCGTTAATTCCTATACCGCATACCGCCTTGAATTTTCGCGACAGATAGCTTGTACTCATCGCAAATTCGGATGAAAGCCCGTCGAGCGTTATTTCCTCGGCATAATTGGAACTTATGTATTCGGCAACACTCTGCATTATACGTTCGGACTCCGAAAGTCTCGGCTTATAGGCGCTGTGCTTCCTGTATATCATTATAAAAAGCTCCGAAATGTAGTGCTTTATCAGCGTAAGGCGCAATACACCTTCACATGCATATTCGTTTTCGATTTTATCTATCAGCTCTATAAACTCGGTAGCGTCGGTTTTCGATATATAAACAACTCTTTTTCCGCACAGCTCCTTCAGTATCTCCGCCGTCTCGCCGTCCAGAATATCCGCGTTTACGTTAATCAAAAATCTTTCGTTGTTTAAGCAGGTTTCACTGTCGGTTTTGTGAAGAACCTCCCGAGGTATGAAAACAAAATTTCCGGGACGGATATAAAATAGTTCGTCGCCTATAAAATACGTCGTATTGCCGTTGAGCAGATAATATATTTCATAATCCTCGTGAAAGTGTATATTAGTCACCATTCTTCGGTTGACAACGGTATTATGAGATATGATTATATCGTTTTTATTCAAAGTTTCAATCATATTATAATATTCCTGTATGCTTTATTTGTTTTATTATAGCATATCCTCATACGAATGTCAACTATTTTTCGGGCAAAATTTTAATGTTTTTTGTCAAATACAGCAATATAACAAAGGACAAGGCAAAAAAATTGTTATATAATATACGTATATTATATTATGAAAGGAGATACCGAAAATGAAATATACGAAAAACGGTGTCGAAGAATTAAAAATTGCATATATCGGAGGAGGCTCGCGAGGCTGGGCATGGGGACTTATGAGCGATCTTGCCGCCAATGCCGATATGAGCGGAGACGTATATCTTTACGATATTGATTTTGAAGCGTCAAAAAACAACGAGACAATAGGAAACAAATTCAACGAAGTAAAGGGAGCTCAAAGCGTATGGAATTATCACGCCGCGGAGACTCTGCCGCAGGCTCTTGCAGGAGCGGACTTTGTCGTTATCTCCATACTACCCGGTACGTTTGACGAGATGGAATCCGACGTACACACACCCGAAAAGTACGGCATATATCAGTCTGTGGGAGATACCACGGGTCCCGGAGGTGTCGTCCGCGCTCTGCGTACCATCCCCATGTTCGAGACTATTGCTCTTGCCGTAAAAGAAAACTGCCCCAATGCCTGGGTAATAAACTACACAAATCCCATGACTGTATGTACGAGAACGCTTTACAAAGTATTCCCCGAGATAAAAGCGTTCGGATGCTGCCACGAGGTATTCGGTACTCAGACTCTTCTCTCCTGCGCGCTTAATAAGCTTTACGGCATAGAGGGTGTTCCGCGAGAGGATATAAAGGTCAACGTAGTAGGAGTAAACCACTTTACGTGGCTCACGTCCGCAACTTACCGCGGAACGGATATGTTCCGTGTTTACTCCGAATTTTGCGACAAATACTATGAAAACGGCTATGATATGCAGGCAGATACCAACTGGATGAACAGCTCCTTCCGCACCAAGGAAAGAGTCAAGATGGATCTGTTCCGCAGATACGGCTATATCGCCGCCGCAGGCGACAGACACCTTGCCGAATTTTGCGAGCAAAGCTGGTATCTGAAAAACCCCGAAACCGTTGAGGAATGGAAATTCGCACTCACGCCCGTAAGCTGGAGAAAAGAAGATCTCGCAAAGCGTCTCGAAAAAAGCCGTGCCTTGCTCAGCGGCGAACGCGAAGCAGAGATAGCTCTGACGGGCGAGGACGGAGTAAAGCAAATGCGCGCTCTGCTCGGACTTTGCGACCTTGTTACCAACGTAAACGTGCCCAACGTCGGACAGATACCGAATCTTCCGCTTGGAGCCGTAGTCGAGACCAACGCCGTATTCAGTGCCAACGGACTTACGCCCGTAATGGCGGGCAGCATTCCCAAGGAAATATATCCGCTCATTGCGCGTATATCGGGAGAACAGGAGCTAATAGTCGAGGCGGGACTTACACGCAGCCTTGATACGGCTTTCCGCGCCTTCGTCAACGACCCGCTCGTTACCTGCAGTATTGCCGACGCGAAAAAGCTTTTCCTTGAAATGTGCGAAAATACGAAAAAATATTTGTCCATGTACAAATTTTAATCCGAGGCAGAATGATGGATAGATTAAATCAAAGACAATAAAAAATCATTCAATTCGGAGAAGGCGGTTTTTTAAGAGCCTTCGCCGATTGGATAATCCAGCTGACAGACGAAAAAACGGATTTCAACGCCGGCGTCGCAGTCGTCCAGCCGATAGAAAAAGGAATGTGCGACATACTTGAAGCTCAAAACTGCGTATACACGCTGTTAATGCGCGGCTTAAAAAACGGTGTTCCCACCGTCGAGAAAAAAGTTATCGACTGTATTTCAAGAACCGTATCGCCCTACAAAAGCTTTGAGGAATATATTAAACTTGCCGAAAATCCCGATTTCAGATTCGTCATATCCAATACGACCGAGGCAGGAATAGCATTTGAAGACAGCGACCGTCCCGAAAACGCTCCAAAAATCACTTTTCCCGCCAAAGTAACCCTGCTTTTGAAAAAACGCTTTGACCTGGGACTGAAAGGCTTCATCTTTCTTCCCTGCGAGCTTATAGAAAAAAACGGAGAAACGCTGAAAAAATATATCCTCGGCTACGCAGAGCTTTGGAACCTCGGAGCAGATTTTGCGGCTTGGGTCGAAAATGAAAATATTTTCTGCAATACGCTGGTTGACAGAATAGTGACGGGATACCCGAAGGGAGAAAAAATCGACCTCGGATACGAGGACAAAATGCTCGACACAAGCGAATTGTTCCACCTTTGGGTAATAGAAGCAGACAAACAGAGCCTGAATATTCTGAAAAACGAATTTCCCTTTGAAAAAGCCGGGCTCAATATTATTCTGACAGACGACCTCGAACGCTACAGAACGCGCAAAGTTCGTATTTTGAACGGAGCACATACGGCAATGATTCCTTATGCACTGCTGTCGGGTATCGAAACGGTCGGTGAATGTATGAAGGACGAAAAGATGTCCGCATTCGTCAAAAAATGCGTCTACGAAGAAATAATACCGACGCTCGATTTACCCGAAAAAGAGCTCACCGAATATGCGGACGGCATATTTGAAAGATTTTCAAACCCGTATATTAAGCATATGTGCTCTTCCATTTCTCTCAACTCCGTAAGCAAATTCAAGGTTCGCGTTTTGCCGTCGATTCTTGAATATATCAAGCGGAAGCAAGTCTATCCCGAACATCTGATGTTTTCGTTCGCAAAGCTTATTGAGTTTTATAAAACGGATATGCCGAACGATGACGCGGAAATTATGAAATTTATGAAAACCGCGAGCGTTGAGGAAATACTTGCAAACGCAAAGCTTTGGGGTGAAGATCTGTCATTTATGAGCAGCGAGCTGAAAAATATTTATATGTGGAAAAGCTATGATAATCAATAAAAAAGATAACGTTGAGGTAAATCTCAAAAACGGGCACAAATACGCGCTCTGCGATATAAAATGCGGAGAAAACGTAATCAAATACGGCAATCCGATAGGACACACGGTATGCGATATAAAAAAAGGCGAGCACGTACATACGCATAACTTAAAAACAAATCTTTCGGAAAATACCGAATATACCTACGAGCCCGATTTTAAGCCGACGGAAAGCATAAATAACGGCAAAACTTTTATGGGCTTTGTAAGAGCCGACGGCTCCGTCGGTATACGCAACGACATTTGGATAATAAACACCGTCGGCTGTGTCAACAAAACGGCCAAAATTCTTGCCGAAAAAACGGGGGCTCTGCATTTTGAACACCCCTTCGGCTGTTCACAGCTCGGCGGAGACCACAGAACAACTCAGCTTATTCTGAAGGGCTTGGTAAATCACCCAAATGCGGGAGGCGTACTTGTTCTCGGTCTCGGCTGTGAAAACAACAATATCGGAGAATTCAAAAAGATTCTCGGAGAATATAATCCCGACAGAGTCAAATTTTTAAACGCACAGGATGCAGATGACGAAATTGCCGAAGGCGAAAAGCTTATCGGCGAACTTCGGGAATACGCAAATCAATTCAAGAGACAGCCCGTGCCCGTTTCAAAGCTGAAAATAGGCTTAAAATGCGGAGGCAGCGACGGCTTGAGCGGTATTACCGCAAATCCGCTTGTCGGTATGCTTTCCGACAGAATAATCGGTTACGGCGGCAGCTGCGTTCTAACCGAAGTACCCGAAATGTTCGGTGCAGAGCACCTTTTGATGAACCGCTGTAAAAACAAAGAGCTTTTTGAACAAACGGTTTCCCTGATAAACAATTTTAAAGCTTATTATACAAGTCACGGTCAGGTTATTTACGAAAATCCGTCTCCCGGCAACAAAGAGGGCGGTATCACGACGCTTGAGGAAAAATCGCTCGGCTGCGTACAAAAAGGCGGTCAAAGCCCTGTCACGGCGGTTCTCGATTACGGAGATACCGTAACGGCAGGCGGTCTGTCCCTGCTGAACGGTCCCGGGAACGATATTGTTGCGGTAACAAATCTCACCGCCGCAGGCGTACATATGATACTGTTTACAACAGGGCGCGGAACTCCGCTTGGTGCCCCCGTGCCCACAGTAAAAATTTCCACAAATCACTCCCTTGCACTCAAGAAAACGAATTGGATAGATTTTGACGCCGCGAAAGTGCTTGAAAACGCTTCAACCGACGTTTGCGATGAATTGCTTGAGCTTGTTCTCGGCGTTGCCTCGGGCAGAAAAACGCTCAATGAGCAAAACGGCTATCACGAGATTTCAATTTTCAAGGACGGAGTAACCCTATAAACTTATATAAAGGAAAATATAAAAATGGGAATAATTAACGATAACTTTATGCTTTCAAACAATACGGCTCAAACGCTGTACCGCGAATACGCAAAGGACATGCCGATAATCGACTATCACTGTCATCTTTCGCCGAAAATGATAGCGGAAAACTACAAATTCCGCAATGCATACGATTTGTTTTTAGGCGGAGACCATTACAAATGGCGTCAAATGCGTTCGTTCGGAATTGACAAAAACGATATAACCGGCGATACCGACGAATACCGTAAATGGCTCGGATTTGCGCAGGTTATGCCTTATTTGATAGGCAATCCGCTGTATCATTGGACTGCACTCGAGCTGAAAAGATATTTTGACATAGATACTCCGCTGACGGAAAAAACAGCCAAGGAAATATGGGATATATGCAATGAAAAATTAAAGGGGGACGATTTTTCGGCACGTGCTTTGATTGAAAAATCAAACGTTGAGATCATATGCACGACAGACGACCCTGCCGACGACCTGCATTTTCACAAGCAAATAAAAGAAGACGGTTTTAAAACCAAAGTACTCCCTGCCTTCAGACCCGACAAGCTTATCAACATCGACAAACCCGAATTTGAAAAATATATAGCCGACAACGGCATAGCAAGCTTTGATACGCTGCTTAATTGGCTCGACGGCAGAATAAACCATTTCAACGAAAACGGCTGCCGTATATCCGACCACGCGTTGGATTACGTTCCGTTTGCAGAAGGCGACGCCTCCGAAATTTTCGTCAAAAAGCTTTCGGGAGCACCTTTAAATCAAAATGAAACCGATATATTCAAAACCTCTGTTCTTATGCACTGTGCAAAGCGGTATACGGAGCTTAATTGGAGTATGCAGCTGCATATAGGCGCTTTAAGAAATAACAATTCAAAAATGCTTAAGCTTCTGGGTGCCGATACGGGATTTGACTCAATAAACGATTTGAGCATTGCCGAAAGTCTCGCAAAGCTCCTCGACGCTATGAGTTCAAACGGCATTCTTCCCAAAACAATACTGTATACTTTAAATCCCAAGGATAACTACGTTTTGGGAACAATGATAGGAAATTTCCAAAGCGGTCCCGAGAAATCAAAGCTGCAGTTCGGTTCCGGCTGGTGGTTCAACGATAACGAGGACGGTATGACGGCACAAATAAAGGCTCTCGCCAACCTCGGAACGCTCGGAAAATTCATAGGAATGCTTACAGATTCCAGAAGCTTCGTGTCTTATCCCAGACACGAATACTTCAGACGTATTTTATGCAATATTCTCGGAGAATGGGTTGAAAGCGGAAAATATCCCGCCGATTTTGAATATCTCGAAAAAATCGTCAGAGGCATTTCGTATTACAATGCAAAAGAATATTTCGGAATTTAATCGTTTTCAAGGAGTTTTAATCATATGAATTACGTATCTCCGCAGGACGTGGGCATAAGTCCGAAAAACATCGACCGCTATGTCAGAAGAATCGAAAATACACATTTAGTTACACACGATATAATTATGGCAAAGGGAGATAGTATATTTTTTGAAAAATATTGGGCACCCTTTGACAAAGACTTTAAGCACAGAATGTACTCGGTCAGCAAAAGCTTTGTAGCAATCGCCATAGGCTTTTTGCTTCAGGAAGGAAAATTAAGCCTCGACGACACGATGGAAATGCACTTTTCAAATGAATTGAAAAACCAAAGTGACGAAAATATGCGTAAACAGACGGTGCGCGATATGCTGACTATGCAAACAGCAAAGCCGACCCGCAATTGGTTTCGTTTTAAGCCCGAGGACAGAGTCAAATTTTATTTTGAAAACGATTTGCCCGAGTCCCGTCCCGCAGGAACAATTTTCAACTATGACAGCGAGGGAAGCTTTATTCTCTGTGCATTGGCAGAAAGAATAACGAAAAAGCCGTTTATGGATTATCTGAACGAAAAGCTTTTTTCCAAAATCGGTATAGACTCCGCGCCGTATTGTCTGAAATGTCCCGGCGGACATTCTTGGGGCGATTCAGGCGTTATGTGTACTCCGCGTGATTTACTCAAGGTTGCAAGATTTGTAATGAACGGCGGAAAGCACAACGGCGAACAAATTCTCGACGAAAATTTTCTGAATTTGGCAACCTCAAATATTGCCTTTAACAATTACCTTGACGTAAATTCATACGACACACAGGGCTACGGCTTTAAATTTTGGAAGTCCTATAACGACAGCTTCTTTTTCAACGGAATGGGCTCTCAATTTGCGCTTTGCGTTCCGAACAAGGATTTGATTTTTATTTATAACGGAGACAATCAGGGAAAAGAGCTGTACCGCGCCTGTATATTGGACGGCTTCTTTGAACTGATAGCCGACGAGAAAGCTCAAATGCCCTATACTCCCGACGAAAGCTTATATATTGACACAGCGTCGAATTTCAAGCTTGCCTCCGCCGTCGGAAACAGGCACTGTGAATTTGAAAAGGAAATCAACGGAATTACCTATGAGTTAAACGACAATCCGATGAAAATTGAGAAAATCAAATTGAGCTTCGACGGTGACAAAGGTACCTTTGCCTACACAAACGCACAGGGCGAAAAAGAAATACGTTTCGGAATGTGCGAAAATTTATTCGGTAAGTTCCCGCAGGAAGGATATTCGAACGAAATCGGCTCTGTCGGAACCAAGAACTTTTATTATGACTGCGCCGCCTCCGCCGCTTGGGTGGAACCGCAGAAATTATATATTAAAATTCAAATAATCGACAGATATTTCGGAAATATGTCCGTAACCGTAGGCTTTAAGGGCGACGAATGCGGTATATATATGAAAAAATACGCCGAGGACTTTCTTGACGAATATTGCGGCTTTGCAGGCGGAAAGCGCGCACGGTAAAATAACTGTTCATACAAAAACGACCGCAGAACAAAATCTACGGCCGTTTTGTATTATATTACATCAACGAACGGTAAAGAGCTTCGATATCCTCTACGCTCGTATCCTTGGGATTTCCGGGACGGCACGCGTCCGCATAAGCGGATTCCGCCAAGAACCTAACGTCCTCATCCTTTGCAATAGTCTTCAGATCGGCGGGAATACCGACGTCGGCGGACAGCTTCTTGACAGCGTCAACAGCCGCACGGCGATACTCGTCGGCACTCATAGCGTCCACGCCGTCAACACCCATAGCACGCGCTATTTCACGGTATTTCTCGCCTGTAGCTTCCGCATTATATTCCATAACGGTAGGCAGGAGTATAGCGTTTGCAACGCCGTGCGGGGTATCGTAAAGCGCACCGAGAGAATGAGCCATTGAGTGAACGATACCGAGACCTACGTTTGAAAATCCCATTCCGGCAATATACTGTCCGAGAGCCATTCCGTCTCTTCCCTCTTTTTCATTTGCCACTGCGCCGCGCAGCGACTTGGAGATTATCTCAATCGCCTTAATATGAAACATATCTGTCATCTCCCACGCACCCTTTGTTATATAGCCCTCTATGGCGTGAGTGAGTGCGTCCATACCGGTCGCTGCCGTCAGTCCCTTTGGCATAGAGCTCATCATATCGGGGTCAACGACCGCAACAACGGGGATATCGTGGACGTCGACGCAAACGAATTTTCTCTGCTTCTGCACGTCGGTTATAACGTAGTTAATAGTTACCTCTGCGGCAGTACCTGCCGTTGTCGGAACGGCGATTATCGGAACACAGGGCTTTCTTGTCGGAGCAACTCCCTCAAGACTGCGAACATCCTCATACTCGGGATTTGCAGCGATAATACCGATAGCCTTTGCCGTGTCTATCGAAGACCCTCCGCCGATAGCTACGATATAATCCGCTTCGCTCTTTTTAAAAGCGGCAACGCCTGTGCGGACATTTTCTATCGTCGGATTTGCTTTAATATTAGAATAAATTTCGTATGGAAGACCCGAGCCGTCAAGCACGTCCGTTACCTTCTTTGCAACTCCGAATTTAAGAAGATCGGGGTCTGTGCAAACAAACGCCTTTTTAAACTCTCTTTTTCTCACCTCTCCCGCAATTTCCTTTATGGCACCAGAGCCATGATAAGAGGTTTCGTTAAGTACGATGCGATTCGCCATTTGATTATTCCTCCGTTATTTTATTTTTGGGATAATACGTTTCCCTCTATATCATATTATATACAAAAAAGCTCCGACAGTCAAGTACAATTATCAAAAAAACACATAAAATTCAAAATAAAATTTGGTAAAAGAAAAAACCTGCACTAATGTGCAGGTTTTTTGGAGGCACCACCCGGAATCGGACCGGGGAATAAAGGTTTTGCAGACCTCTGCCTTACCGCTT
>CAYVLG010000001.1:18184-23704 GCA_964452345.1 uncultured Lachnospiraceae bacterium | reverse complement strand
CCTATGACCCTCTGCTTGTAAGGCAGATGCTCTCCCAACTGAGCTATGCTCCCATTCAATCGCTTTCTCGCGACGACTTTAATATTATAACATATTTTTTTGCATTTGTCAAGTGTTTTTCAAAACTTTTTTAATTTTTTTATTCACATAACATCTGCGCCGTCAACGATACATATTTTACCACATAATCGGCAATTTGTCAATAGTATTTTGCAAAGTTTTTCGGATTATTTTTAATTTTCTTTTTTATAAAAGCACCGACATTCAAATCGGTAAATATTCGGCAAAAATCGGCTTTGCCTTTTTTGGCAAAGCCGATTAAGTTATTTGCTCAGCAGTGCTCTGTCATTTGAAAATTCTTCCCCGCTTGTCTGCGAGAATTTTTCAATAAGAGCGTCGACCGTAAGCTTTTTCTTTTCCTCTCCCGAAACGTCGAATATCACTCTGCCGTCGTGCATCATAATCAGTCTGTTTCCGTGAGCGATGGCGTCTTTCATATTATGCGTAACCATCATAGCGGTCAAATTATTTTCGGCTATGAGTTTATCCGATATTTCAAGAACCTTGGAGGCGGTTTTGGGGTCGAGAGCCGCCGTATGCTCGTCAAGCAAAAGTATTTTAGGCTGCTTTATAGTCGCCATAAGCAGAGTCAAAGCCTGTCGCTGACCGCCGGAAAGCAGTCCGACCTTTGCCGTCATTCTGTCCTCAAGTCCCAAATCGAGAATTGACAGCAGCTCGCGGAAATGCTTACGCTCCTTGGAGCTTATGCCCCACTTGAGGGTTCTGTGCTGTCCGCGCCTTGCGGCAATGGCAAGATTTTCTTCTATTTCCATTGTAGCCGCAGTACCCATCATAGGGTCTTGAAAAACACGTCCTACGTATTTCGCCCGCTTATGCTCGGGCAAGCCCGCTATATTTTTTCCGTCAAGCCTGATAATACCGCTGTCGATATTCCAAACGCCTGCAATTGCGTTAAGCGTCGTCGATTTTCCTGCGCCGTTTCCGCCGATTATAGTTACAAAATCACCCTCGTTGAGGTGCAGATTTACACCGTTAAGAGCCTTTTTGGCATTTACCGTTCCCGGATTAAAGGTTTTACGAACGTCTACAAGCTCAAGCATTCTTAGTCGCCTCCTTTTCCTTATTCAAGGACTTTTTTTCTGCCTTTATGCGCTGCTTTGCCTCACGCTTTTCGGCTTTTGCGGCAGTTGAAAAATATGTCTTCTTCCAATACGGAACCGCCAAGAACATGGCAACAAGAATGGCAGAAAGCATTTTCAGCAGGTCGGCGTCAAGTCCTATATATATTACGGTGGTATAAACTATATAATATACAATTCCGCCGAGAATTACGGCAATAAGCTTAAGCGCAAAATTATTGCGGCTGAGCCAACCGAAAAGCGCTTCTCCGATTATAACGGCAGCAAGACCTATGACTATAGCTCCCTTACCCATATTTATATCGGCATTACCTTGATACTGACAAAGAAGCGCACCCGCCAAAGCAACTATACCGTTGGATATAACCAAGCCGATAATTTTGGTAAAGTTCGTATTGATTCCCTGTGCACGGCTCATATTGAGATTTGCTCCAGTGGCTCTTATCGACGCTCCGAATTCGGTACCGAAGAAAAGATAAAGCGCGACAATAAGAAAAACCGCAAATATTTCAAGTATTATTATAGACTGATACAAATCAATTCTTGAAATAAGAAGATTGTATTTTGTCGCGGGCAGTGCCTGGTTGGCAGCACCCATTATTTTCAAGTTGACAGACCAAAGAATGAGCTGTGTCAAAATACCCGCCAAAATTGCAGGTATTCCCATAAACGTATGAAATATACCCGTAACAAGTCCCGTCAGCATTCCTGCGGCAACGGCACATATAATAGACAGCCACATAGGCAGACCGTTTACCGTCATAACGGCGCAAACCGCGGCACCCGTACATATAGAGCCGTCGACGGTAAGATCCGCTATATCAAGTATTTTATAGGTTATGTACACGCCTACCGCCATAATGCCCCATATGATTCCCTGCGCAACGGCGGCGGGAAGCGACGACAAATAATTCATAAACATGAAAAAGCATTTCCTTTCAAATATAATCTTACAGCAGGCGGCCGATTGGTATCGGCACGCCTGCTGTTACCGTTAAAATTATTCTGCTTCGATTGCTGCGTAACCGTCAGCCTCAAGAGCGTCGGTATCTATACCGAGAGCCTTGCATATATCCTTATTATATTTCTTTTTAAGCTTTTCCTCGGGAGTATAAGCTATTGCCATTTCGGAAATATTGCTCTCTCCCTTAAGGATTTCAGCCGCCATCTCGCCCGTCTTATAACCGAGATCGTAATAGTCAATGGACAGCGTCGCTATACCCGTACCCGAGCAAATACCCTCTTCGCCTGCGATTACGGGAGTATTTTTGCTTGCAATGGCACCCCAGATAGCCTCGGCGTTAGAAGCGGCGGTATTATCCGTGGGTATGTAAATCGCATCTGCCGCATCTGCCGCTCTGCCCGCTATAAGCTGAACGTCATTCGCATCCGAGAACGGGAAGTTTTCGCACGTAATTCCCTTTTCGTTAAGATATTCGGTTACTTTTTTAACCTGATAAGCGGAGTTCGGCTCTGCGGAGCAGTAAAGCATCGCAACCTTTTGAACACCGGGAACAAGGTCGATTATCATTTGAGCCTGCTTGTCCAAGGGAGCAAGGTCGGAGGTTCCGGAAATATTTCCGCCTACGGTGCCGTTGAAATTTTCAATTTCAAGAGCAACGCCGTATTCGGTTATAGACGTTCCGAGTATCGGTATCGTGGTCGTTGCATTTGCAGCCGCCTGAAGCGCGCCCGTAGCATTTGCCATTATAAGGTCAACCTTTTTATCGACAAACGTGCCTACTATGGTAGAAGCCGTATCGTTTGAGCCTGCCGCATTCTGCTCGTCAAACGCAACATCGTCGCCGAATTCGGCAACAAGAGCGTCCTTAAAGCCTTCGGTTGCCGCGTCAAGCGCAACGTGCTGAACAAGCTGACAAATACCTACGGTGTACTTTGCACGTCCGCAGGACGTAAGAGACAGTGCGCCGATTGAAAGAACCGCCGCAAGAGACAAACTTAAAATTTTCTTTGCTTTCATAATTTTCACCTCTAAAAAAAGATTATCTTGATTTTACCACATTAAAGTGATTTTGTCAATAGCTTTTCGGCAAAAACGGAAAAAAACAGGGATTTAACCCTGTTTTTTAGATATTTTGCAAATATTCGCAGCCAAGCCGAACGGTATTGGAAGGTGTCGGTGCAAATATCATTCAAGCGTCAGCGAATCGGTATTCAAAAAATCGTATGCCTGTATCAGGGAAGAAGTAGGAACCGTTTTTACCGCACCGCATTTCTTACAGGCAACAACTATTCCGTCCTCGGTCATATCAAGCTCATATTCCCCGTCTCCGCCCTCGGGACATTTGCAGTATATTTTACCTTCGTCGTCAAGCTCTTTTATCATATAAGTGATAATTTCAAGCACCTGAGGGTCGGACAAATATTCTTCTCCCTTTATTTCGTCAAAGCTGTCTATCCCGCTTTTTTCAAGCATATCCATAAGCTCAAGCTCTGTTCTCGACAGCTCTGCCTTTACGTGATTCGTCTCCCCCATCATCGCGATGTTTATATCACAGTACGGGCACGGCAAAACGAACAAATCCTTACCGAAAAACAAATTTTGACTGACGGTATAGCTATGAGGCTTCGGACACAGCATACAGGGAACGGTAAAGCGTATTTTTCCGTCATTTGAGCGTATTATACTCATTTCGCTTTTCCCGCACGTGCATTTTAACTTTATCATATCGGCAGAAAGACGGAAGGCGTCAACAACGCTCATAACTCCGCTTCCGCACGACGGACAGCGGTATGCTACCGTCGATTGTTTATTTTCGATCACCATAAAATCCCTTTTTTCGTTAATTTCTCTTTAATCCGAAAGCTGTCACGGAAAATCCATGACAGCTTTCTATTACCAAGATATGCTTAACCGTCTATTTTTGCGATTGTCTTATCGTTTGTTTCAACGGTATATTTTTCTTTTATTTCAGCGTCGAACGCTTCGTATCTTTCGGTATATATTGCGCTCTTTACGGAAACATACCACTCCTCGTCACCGTCGGCATAGTATATAACAACCGCATACTGCGAATCGTCCAAAGCAATGGCTTCGGCAGTATAGCTTCCAACCTTTGTACCGTCGGCATAAATCCAGCTGTCAAAATCGTCGACGCCCATAGAGCCTTCCGTGTAATTTTCGTAATCGGTAAAGGAGCCGCCAAGCTCGTCGCATATATCCTCAAACGCTTCAAGGCTTATGCCTTCATACAGCTTTTCTATCGCGGAAGCTGCCGTATCCTCGGAGGAGAATACCATAATGCCTATGTTTTTGGTAAAGGTCTCGTCTCTGTACTGAGCCTTTGTAAGCAAATATGCGCTTACGGTAAAGGACTTAAGCTCGTCTGCAGAAGTTGCAAGCTCCGCTCCGTCCGCGCCGTCTCCCTCCTCAAACGCTTTTGTATCGCCCGCCTTGCGGCCGTCCTCAAATGCCCACTCAAGCGCGTCATCGGTATCCGAATAATTATTACCTTCGTAGAAAGTTGCTTCAAGCTTCTGCTCGGACGTATCGGCAACGTCGTGAGCCATATCCTTTATAACCTCGGCATAGCTCTCGGTAACCTCGATATCGGTACCAACTACCTTGCCGTCAACCACGACGCCGCTCTCATCGAAATCTTCTCCGTTGATTATTTTATCGGAAATATAGGTTATAAGTGCCAGGCGTATTTCCTCCGTCTGCGTATCGTTCGGCAAATCCGCTTCCACAACGTCTCCGTCTTCGAGCGCGCCGTCGTAATTTTCGTCAAATATATCGGCAACAATGTACGAAACTATGATTTTTTCAAATGCCTCTCTGCTGTCGGACGCCTGCATAAGTGCATTTGCCTTCTCTCTCGTTTCCTCGATTTTTGCCTTATATGCGGCAATTATCTCTTCTTCCTTTTCCTCGGCCTCTTCGTCGGTATAATCGTCCTTACCGAGCACCTCGGCAATAACGTCCTCATAAGTTACCGTAAAGGTATACGAGGAATAATCAACAAGATTATAGTCCTTGGTGTTTGCGGCATACTCGGAATCGATATCGGTATCCGATATCAAGCCCTTTATCTCGTCTCCGACCTCCTCGCTGCATTTTGAAGCAAGCGCGGAAAGCTCGAGAGCGTTTCTGATATCCTTCTCCTTCATTCCCTTACCGTAAATGGTTGCAATATAGGAATTTGTCGTATAGCCGTATACTTGAGCATAGGTTTTGTACATTTGAAGCTCTGCGTCGATCTCCGCAATATCCGTATCGTCAAGCTCTATGCCTCTCGCATTTGCTTCTTCGCAGTATACAAGTATCTCCTCGACCTGGGAGGTCGTCTGCTTCATCATATAGTCAAACCAAGTTCCGTCGCTGTCATCACTTCCGTTG
>CAYVLG010000001.1:0-18174 GCA_964452345.1 uncultured Lachnospiraceae bacterium | reverse complement strand
GACGTATCAAGCCCGTAATACGACAAATAAGAGCTGTTTTCCGAGACAAAGCTATTATACTGTGTGGTAAAATAATAGTTCATCATATTGGCGTCAACCTTATAGTTATCCGATTTTACCGCGGTTTTCATACGCGAAAAAATACCGTTTGCCGACATAAGACTGATTGCAACAGACGCAAATATAATTACCGCAACGGCAATAGCGATAAGGTTAATCGCCCAGCTCGGCATTCCGTCGTTTTTCTTACGCGGCTTTACCCCGGACAACGTAGCGCTTGCTCTGTCATTTCTGATTCTGTTTGATTTTCCCATTTGAGTTTACCTCGTTTCTTTTATGTGCTGACCTTAATTCAAAAGCTCATATAAAATATTATACAATTATTGAGTGATAAAAACTTGAATTCACTATGAATAAATGATGAATTATGCCAAAATAATATTTTTTGTTTGATATTATGAATATAAACCTGAATATTTGTTCAAATTACACATTCATAATTACGGGGAGTACCATAGGCTTACGCTTTGTTTTTGAGTACAGGAACTTTGAGAGATCGTCCTTGACGCTGTTTTTAAGATTTATTCGGTCTGCGGACTGTCCGCCCTTGAGACAGCGTTCGATAGCGGCAGCGGCTATCACCCTGACCTCATCCATAAGCTCTTCGGATTCTCTTACGTAGACAAATCCGCGGGATACAACGTCGGGTCCCGATATAAGCAAGCCTGCCTCGAAGTCGATTGAAGCAACGACAACTATAAGTCCGTCCTGCGACAGGTGTCTTCTGTCTCTCAAAACTATGTTTCCGACGTCGCCGACTCCGTATCCGTCGACAAGCACCTTACCCGACGGCACCGTTCCGTTAAACCGAGCACCCTTTGAATCTATTTCAAACCCCTTGCCTATATCGGAAATAAAGATATTTCTTTCTTTTATTCCCATATCGAGAGCAAGCTCCCTGTTGGCCGCAAGATGTCGGTACTCTCCGTGTATCGGCATAAAATATTTTGGTCTTGTCAGTGCCATCATAAGCTTAAGCTCTTCCTGACAAGCGTGTCCCGAAACGTGAACCTCGACAACGGCGTCGTGCAGTACGCTGACTCCGTTTTTGGAAAGCTCGTTTATAATTCTTCCCACCAGCTTTTCGTTGCCGGGTATCGCGCTGGACGATAAAACGACAAGGTCGTTGCGGCCGAGACTTACCTGTGAATGCTCGCCGAAAGCCATACGGTACAGAGCCGACATAGGCTCGCCTTGGCTTCCCGTAGTAACAAGCGTCAGCTCCTCGGGCTTAAACCGCTTTATCTCGTTTATATCGACAAGAACTCCGTCGGGAACGGTCATATATCCGAGTTCAACGGCGGCGGTAACTATATTAAGCATACTGCGCCCCGTAATCGCAACCTTTCTTCCGTGCCGTGCACTGACGTTTATAATCTGCTGCACGCGGTGAACGTTTGAAGAAAACGTCGCTATAACTATTCGCTTGTCGGTGTTCGACGTAAATATATATTCAAGCGACTTGCCGACCTTTCTCTCCGACGGTGTAAAGCCGGGACGCTCCGCGTTTGTCGATTCGCACATCAAAAGCAGAACCCCCTTGCGTCCTATTTCGCCGAGACGGGTTATGTTCATCATATCGCCGTCAATCGGAGTTACGTCAAGCTTAAAATCTCCCGTGTGTATTATAACGCCGAGCGGAGTGGTTATGGCAAGACAGCAGGCGTCGGCAATAGAGTGATTTGCATGTATAAATTCAACCGCAAATTCGCCGAGACGCACAGTCTGTCCCGCTTTTACGCAATTAAGCTTCGGCTCATACGGAAGAATGTGCTCCGCCAGCTTGTTTTTTATAATTCCAAGCGTCAGCTTTGTACCGTATATCGGCGGATTGATCTCGCGGAGCACGTAAGGTATGGCTCCGATGTGATCCTCGTGACCGTGTGTAAGAACAATTCCTCTTATTTTTTCCTTATTTGCTTCAAGATATGAAATATCCGGAATGACAAGGTCTATACCCGGCATATCCTCGTCGGGAAATCCGAGACCGCAATCCACGATAATAATATCGTCGGCATATTCAAGCACCGTAAGGTTTTTACCTATCTCGTTCAAGCCTCCGAGAGAGACTATACGGAGCTTGCCTTTTTCTTTTTTGGGCATAAAATCTCCTATTCTTAATTAATAATAAAATATGTACGACTGTTGAAAGACAGCGCGGAATGCGCATTACCGCTCACGCCTCCGCAATAGCAAAATTTGATAAAAAATCGCTCCGACAATAAGACAAAAAAGTATGCAAATATGTCCTCCGAAAAAACATACAGCACCGCTCCCTGTATACTCCGCGGAGGTAAATATATCAAATCACTATGTTATTATATCACACTTTCTCTTTTTTGTCAATACCCGTATCAAAAAGCCGCGAGTATTACGGTCAGCCACAAAAGCGACGACAGCAAAACACCTATCAGCACGCCGAAAAAAAGCATTGCTCCGCCGCGCAGACTTTTCCTTTTTCCGACAGCTCCCGCCCCCTCGCGGACAATTCTGTTTGCCTCGTTCAAAATATCGTTTTTGCTTCCGTCATCACCTTTTTTCATAACAAAATATACCGCCTCAAAGCGATCGTTTTTATCGGAACGGATAACTATCACGTTCCTGTTTACTCCCTTTAGCATAATTACCCCGCAACCGTTGTATTTATTACTATTATAACCTCATTAAACGCGTTTAAACGTCAAAAAGTATTATACCTCATACAGTATTTTTGAAACGTATGAATAATTCGGGGAAAAGTAAAATATACTCTTAAAAAAATATATTCAGAGGTATACTGTGAAAAAATCGTTAAAGCGTTGGCAGACGGCGGGATTTATTTCGTCGTCGCTCATCGGAACGCTGCTGCATTTCGTGTACGAATTATCGGGCAATTCCGTGTTCGCCGCTCCGTTTTCCGGCGTAAACGAATCGACGTGGGAGCATATGAAGCTTTTATTTTTTCCAATGCTTGCATTCGGTATTCTGCAAAGCTTTTTCTTCGGTAAGCAGACGGACTTTTGGTGTATCAAGCTGAAGGGCACTCTTATAGGTATTTCGCTGATTCCCGTCCTTTTTTATACCTACAACGGCATCATCGGCATATCTCCCGCTTGGATAAATATATTGATTTTCTTCATTTCCGCGGCGACGGCATATATTTACGAAACAAGGCAATTTTCCAAGCGCAATACGGCATGCCGCTCGGATAGACTTGCTTTCTTCACACTGCTAATAATAGCAGCACTTTTTGTAATTTTCACCTTTGCAACACCAAAAATAAATATTTTCAGAGACCCGACAAACGGCTTGTACGGCATATGATTCATATAAACGCACCCCCGTCCTCCGCGGAACTTATCCGCGGAGGACGGGGGATTTATTTGTTTATTGTGAATTACTGCTTTTCAAAACGTCTTCCGTATTCGTTTTCGGGTCGTATATCGTAAAATCTCATCGGAAGCAAGCGGAAGGAAAAATCAATTTCTTTCTCACTTACGGCGTACTTGGGGTCAAGCACGGGACCGCAGGAGTGTGAACCGATTCCCGCCGTGCGATAATCGATATTTACGACAGTTTCTTTGAGAGGAACAAGCTCAAAGTCGTGCGCCGTATCCGTAAGCTGTTTCGGCGTATAGTGACAGCAGTTAAAGCTGAAGCTTCTGTCAACGCTCAAGGCGATAAGTCCGTGTCCCATAATGTCGGAAACGGAAACCCAGCGGGTATCGGTATGAGCGCTGTTTTCCTGAGGTCTGACATAATGCTCAAAGTTTTTGCCGACGGTCGTTTCAAAAATACCGAGGCTGCTTGAGTTCCGCATATCCTCGTAGCTCTCACCGCCGCCTCTTCCGTAATAAACGATTTTTTCATTATGCTCCGGCATTTTAAATTCATAGCCGAAGCGAGGAAGCACGGGAGTTTCCTCTTCATCACGGATTTTGTGCTTTTCCGCGTGCGTCGATATAACTATGCCATCCTCGGCAAGCACGGTATAAGTAACCGTTAGAGTAAGGAAAGGCTTTTGCGAGCGAGCGCCGAGCGAAAGTTCGGCTGAAAGCACAGCCTTTGTATCCGTTTTTTCAACGACCGCAAAACCTCTGCAGTCGCAGATTGCCTTATCGTAACCAGCCTTCTCCCATTTTTTTCTTACTCTTCTGTCATTCGACGTGGGCGCGCGCCAAACGGTGGGAGCTATCGGAGACGCAAGCATTTGTTTTCCGTTATCGACAATAGAGCAAACCGTACCGTTAAGCTTATCGAAGGTATATACCGTATTCGCCGTGCTTACGCGTACAAAAGCGCCGTCTTCTGTAAGCGACAGGCACACACTTTCCGTATCCGAAGCTTCAAGCGGACGCTTAACGGCATTTTGAGGAGCAAACGATATCTGCTCAAAGCCTACCTCATAGCCTGCCTCTGCCCATTCCGTCGAGAGATTCTGCAGCATTCTTACCGTAAACTCTCCGCCGCGGGAAATATCCACGCCGTCAAGCTCTATCGAATAACGTCTGCTTTCCTGCGGCTTTACCGATACCGACGGAACAAATCCCTGTTTTACCGTTCTTCCCTCCTGCTCCAGCGTCCAATGCAGAGAATACGCCTCAAGACCCGTAAAATATTTCATATTTTTTATTCTGAAGCTTCCCTGCCCAAGGCTGACGTCGGATATGGCAAACGGCTTCAAAACATTTTTATATTCGAGCAAGCCCGTATGCGGTCTGCGGTCGGGATATACCATACCGTCGACGCAAAATTCCGCGTCGTTGGGATAATCGCCGAAATCTCCGCCATACGTGTACTTCGGCGCGTTATATATATCGTCGCCTATCGCAACCGAATGATCGGTAAACTCCCAGACACAGCCGCCGAAGAATCGGTCGTGCGAATATATATAGTCCCAATACGCTTTAAGGTCTCCGGGACCTGCACCCATAGCGTGAGAGTATTCGCACAAAAACAGCGGAAATTTTTTTAAGAATTTATATTTGAAAAAGTCGTTGCATTCATCAATAGACCAATACATATTGCTCATCAGGTCGCATGGGCACCGCTCCGCCAAGCTTTTTTCGGCTTCAGCATAGGAAACGGTTTTTTCACGCAAATTTTGAGCAATACGGCGCGAATAATCCTCGCAGTGAACCAAGCATTCGGGAGCTCTTCCGTGCAAATAGTCGTATGCCTTGTTCTGATTTTTTCCGACGCCCATTTCATTGCCGACCGACCACATTATAACACATGTACGGTTTTTATCGCGCTCAAACAAACGCTCTGTTCTGTCAAGGAAAGCCGCCGTCCAATCATCGCTGTCCGCTATCAAATCCCAGCAATCGTTATATGCACAGCCGTGCGTTTCGATATCTGCCTCATCTATGACGTAAAAACCGAGAGCGTCGCAAAGCTCCGTAAAGCGCGGATCGTTCGGATAGTGACTTGTACGAACCGTATTGATATTATGGCGTTTCATTATAAGAAGGTCGTTTTTCATGCTGTCAAAGGAAACCGCGGAGCCGAGAATCGGGTGGCTGTCGTGGCGGTTTATACCTCTTGCCTTAACCTTTTTGCCGTTTATAAGAACCACGCCGTTCTTGATTTTTACGCTTCTGAAGCCGACGCGCTGAACGATATATTCGCTTCCCGCATTTATAACGAGAGTATAAAGCATCGGCACCTCGTCGCTCCAAAGTGCGGGAGCGTCAACGGTTATCTCCTCTGTACGCTCCGAGCTTGAACGACCGCTTGCTATTTCCGCACCCGAAGGCGACAGCAGGCGATAGCCGTACTCTACCGACGGAGCAGTAACCTCTACCGTAAGAGACGCAGTTTTGAAATCCTCCGAAAGAGACTGACGTAAATATATATCCTCAATATGCGTCTTATCGCGCGCCAGCAGATAAACCTCTCTGAAAATTCCGGAAAAACGGAACTTGTCCTGATCCTCCATATACGAGCCGTCGCACCATTTAAACACAAGCACCTTGATATTATTGCTTCCCGCTTTAAGATATTTCGTAATATTCAATTCGCTTGTGCAGTGGCTTACCTGACTGTAGCCCGCAAATTCGTTGTTGACGTAAAGATAAAAGCAGGAGTCCACGCCCTCGAAATTTATATAAATTTCTTTATCGAGAAGTCCCTCTGCAACGTTGAAATTGCGTGAATACAGCGCTGACGGATTTTGAGCGGGTACGTGAGGCGGGTCAAACGGAAACGGATATCTGACGTTGGTATAGTTTGGAGTATCGTATCCCTTGCCTAGCACGGTCTGCCAGCTTCTCGGAACGGCTATGCTGTCCGCACCGTCAAGCGAAAATCCGTCCGACCTGAAGTCGTCTATATCCGCTGGAGTCGGATAGAACTTAAAGCTCCATTCTCCGCAAAGCGATACAAAATTCGCGCTGTCGGCGCGGTTGCCGGCAATTGCCTTATCCTCGGTATCATACGGTATGAAATAAGCTCTCGGCTTTTCACAGCCTATGTGCAGCACGTCGTGAGACTTATGATAGCTGAAATCAAACATTTTTAATCCTCTCAAAAAAATATTTACAAAGCGTACTTTATATGATATAATTATATTACATTTTTCATTGAAAGTCAATAATACAATATTGTAAATTATATAAGGATATTGCACATGGTATTTTTCGAAACAAAAAGCGAAACGTTGGCTTCGCTTCCGTTCGGTTTATACACGCTCTGCGACAATTGGCGGCAAATGCCTACCAACCGTCCGAACGGCTTTGAAGGTCATCAAATTTTATGGGTCAACAAAGGCAGCGGCATTTACCGAATAAACGGCGAAAGCTTTGTTATCACGGAAAACGACGGTATATTTATGCGTGCAAATATACCGCACAGCTACGAGGGCGACAATCTTTTCACCGCCTGGTGTACTTTTTTTACGTCTGAAAATTTATTCGATTCGTTGGGCATAGGAAATTATGCGCGCTTCAGCGTCACACCGAGCATTCGACGCGGTATCGAGGAGCTTGTGCGCTTTGCAGTGGGAAAAAGCACGCTTTTAAGCCGCTCGGCGGCAGGATATTCATACGTAACGGAGCTGCTTGAATTGCTTGTTTCGGACAAAGAAAGTATTTCCGACAAGGCACACGCATTACTTGAGCGGAAATATTACGAGCCGCTCTCGCTGAACGGTATTGCCGATGAGCTAAACGTAGATAAATTCGCGCTTTGCCGTAAATACAAACAGGAGCGTGGCGTTACGCTGATGGAGGAGCTAAACGGCATACGAATTCAAAAGGCAAAGCAACTGCTGAAATTCGGAAGCGACAGCGTCGAAGCCGCAGGCAAAGCGTGCGGCTTTGACAGCCCGAGCTATTTTTGCCTTCGCTTCAAGCGCATTGTCGGCTGTACACCGATGGAATACAGACAATCACATAAATAAAAAATTCCTTACGCCGTCCCCGTGAAATGAATCCGAGATAAGCGTAAGGGATTTTTTCAATTTTATTCAGTTGTCGAACTGCGAATTGTACAGTGAGAAATAAAAGCCTCTTTTTTTCATAAGAGCGTTATGGTCTCCCTGCTCTATAATATTGCCGTCCTTGACAACAAGTATAACGTCGGCATTCTGTATCGTCGAGAGTCTGTGTGCAATGACAAAACAGGTTCTTCCCTTCATAAGAGCATACATCGCCTTCTGTATCTGCTGTTCTGTTCGGGAATCGACATTTGAGGTTGCCTCGTCGAGTATAAGCATAGGCGTATCGGCAAGCATTGCGCGCGCTATCGTTATCAATTGCTTATGTCCTTTGGAAATATTGACGCCGTCGTCGGAAAGAACAGTATCGTAGCCCTCGGGAAGAGATTCGATATAGGTATGTATTTTTGCCATTTTTGCCGCCCTTATAACCTCCTCGCGGCAAGCTCCCTCCTTACCGTATGCAATATTGTCGTAAATACTGCCGTGAAAAAGCCACGTATCCTGGAGAACCATTGTAAACGCCCCTCTCAGGCTGTCACGTTTTATATCGCGTATTTCCCGTCCGTCCACAAATATTTCACCGTCATTCACATCGTAAAACCGCATAAGCAGATTTATTATCGTCGTTTTGCCCGCTCCCGTGGGACCGACTATGGCGACAAGACTTCCCTTTTCCGCATTCAGCGACAAACCGTCTATAACGGTTTTCTCCGGGACGTATCCGAATCTGACGTTTTTAATTTCTACTTCTCCGCGGACGCTCTCCGGTGAAACGGCAGTTTCGGAGTCGGGAGGCTCGGGCGGAGTATCCATTACGTTAAAGACCTTTTCGGCGGCAGCACAGGCAGACTGAAGGTCGCTGACTATATTGGCAAATTCGTTTATCGGACCTGCAAATTTACGCGAATACTGAACAAAAGCGGAAATTCCTCCGAGCGATATCGTAAAAATCACGGGTATCGCCGCTTCCCCCGCCTCGTTCAAATTAAAGAACAGGAAGAAAATTCCTCCGAGCATGGTAACGAGCGACAGAGAGAGATTATTTATAAAATTAACCGTCGGTCCTACCGTTCCCGAATAATATTCCGCCGTATAGTACGCGTCAACCGCAGCGGTGTTTTTTTCGTCGAATCTCTCCGTTATAACCTTTTCCTTGCCGTATGCGCGAATCGTTTTTTGTCCGGAAAGCATTTCCTCGGCGTAACCGTTAAGCTCACCGAGCTTTTGAGAACGCTTACGGAAAAGCGGTCGGACACGGGTTGAACGAAATTTTGTGTAGCACAGCGAAAGAGGAACCGTAATTACAAATATAACCAAAAGCACGGGGGATATGCTTATCATCATTACAAGCGAGCCTATGACCGTCACAAAGCTTGAGCAAACCTGCAAAAGATCGTGCGACAGCGACGTATTCACCGTATCTATATCGTAGGATATACGGCTTATTATCTCACCCGTCGCATGAGTGTCGAAGAACGACACGGGCAGCTCCGTCAAATGCTCGAAAAGCTGACGACGCATAGTATAGGTTATTTTTCGGCTCAGCTTTACCATCATAACGGCAAGCACGTATGACAGCACAGCGGACAGCAAATAAAATATTATCATAAGAGCGGCGTAAAAGAAAACTCCGTCAAAATCCACCGCCCCCGCTCCGGGCTCTATCGCGTCTATGGCTTTTTGAGATAGCTTCGGCGCAACAAGAGACAGCAGGTTTGAGCTTATCATAAGCACAAAGCAAAGAATAAGCATAGGCTTATGCGCCAAAAGATACCTTGCCATACGCTTAAGCACGTCTGTCTTTATTCCCTTTTTCGCCGTTTTCTGCGCGTCAAGCTCGCTCTTTACGGTACGGCGGCGCTCCTTATAATTCTGTTTTTTTCCGTCAGTCAACAAAAGCACCCCCTATCTGAGAATCACTGATTTCACGGTACACGTCACAGCTTTTCAAAAGCTGTTCGTGTGTTCCCTGGCCGATAATTCTTCCTTCGTCGAGGACGATGATATGCTCGCAGTGCATAATCGCACTGACTCTTTGAGCCACAATGACCGTCGTTATTCCTTCAAGCTCTTCTCTTATTGCACGGCGGAGCTTGGAGTCCGTTTTATAGTCAAGCGCCGACGAGGCGTCGTCGAGAACGAGAATATCGGGAGAGCCTGCCAACGCACGGCATATAAGCAGCCGCTGACGCTGACCTCCGCTGAGGTTTGTTCCCTTTGAGTTAAGGTGATGCTCAAAGCCGTCGTCAAGAGCTTCGATAAACTCTGACGCCTGCGATATTTCTGCAGCTTTTTTCATAGCTTCATCGCCTATTTCACGTCCGAAAGCTATGTTGTCGCGTATACTTCCCGCATATATAAAATCGTTCTGCATAACCGTACCGAACATTGCATTCAGTTCCTCGTGCGGTATGGTACGGACGTCGCGCCCGTTTATACGGACGCTTCCCGACGTCACATCGTAAAGGCGGAGCAAAAGCTGTATAACGGTCGTCTTTCCGCTGCCGGTAGCACCGATGATACCGAGACTCTCGCCTTTTTTCAGTTCAAAGCTTATATGCGACAGGTTATCGCTTTTTCCGAGGTACGAAAAGCTTACGTCGTCAAAGCGTATAAACGCGGTATCGTTCTTTGAAGGCAATATATCTTCGCCGACAACCTCGAGGTCGGGAGCGGTGTTTATTACCTCCTCTATTCTGTGTGCGGAGGCAATCCCCTTCGACGCATTAACGAATATTTTCGAAAGCGCTATGAGAGCGTTCGATATCATTGTAAAATACTGAATAAAGGAAATAATTTTTCCCGTCTGCGAAAGGTCTCCGTTGACGCGAAATGCACCTACAACTATGACGGAAACAAGTCCGATATTGAGGAAGAGCGTAACCAGCGGGTTGGACATAGCCATTACGGTGCTTGCTCTTGCTTCGTCGTTTACAAGCCGACGGTTCGACGCGTCATAACGTCTTTTTTCATAATCGACCTTTGACAGTGCCTTTATAACTCTTATTCCCTGCGCGTCCTCTCTGACAACGCGTACCATTTCATCGGTAGAACGCTGTGTTCTTTGAAACAGCGGTATTCCTTTTTTACTTATCAGCACAACCGAAACCGCTATAAACGGAAGAGTCACAAGCATTACAAGAGCCAACATCGGGTCAAGCGTCAGGGTTACGATTATTCCGCCGACAAACAGCATCGGCGCACGAATGCCACTACGCATACTCACGCTCATAAAATGATGTACGTTATACGTATCCGAGGTTAAACGCGATTCGAGACTCGGAATCGTGTAGCCGTCTATCTGCCTCGAGCTTAAACGCATTGTTCTTTCAAAAAGCCCATGCCGTATCTGCTCCGTCGTATTTCTCGCAATTTTGGCAACCATACGGTTTGCGGCAATATTGCCGGCGCAGGCAAGCAGTGCGCATACAATCATAACGGCACCCCATATTACGATATCGGAGACCGAGTTTTTCGGCACAACGTCGTCAAGTATATGACTGAGCACATAAGGTATTGCAAGCTCTATAAGCGCCGCGCTTATCTTGACGGTAAACGCCAGCGCAATATAGAATTTCATTTTGCTCATATATTTAAACAAAAATTTCATTTTTTCACTCCGTTATACGCATGGAAAATTTAGTTCTCTCGGCTCTTGCTCCGCGGATTTCCACGACGTAATCTATCGACAGCGTTCCTCCCTCGGCAATACGGTTATTTACCTCAAAGCTTCTTACACATATCTCAAACGGCATATACGGAGTCGAATACATACAGTGATGCCTTTTTCCCTTTTCAAAAACAAGCGTCGTTGAAACGGAGCCCGTGCGAAGCATCGTAACCGTGCCGCTTTTTTCCGTGTCAAAGGATATCATCGTCTGCGAGCCCTCCATACCGGTAAGCTCCGTCTCGTCATATACGATTTCGGCTCTGCCGTCATCCTTTATTTCAAATGTGCCTCTTGTTTTTATCTGCATTTTTTCAGGCTCCGCCTGCTTTGCGTCGGCTGCGTCCGAAAAAACATTTTCGGACAGCTCGTC
Organism: uncultured Lachnospiraceae bacterium; assembly: GCA_964452345.1. Lineage (GTDB taxonomy): Bacteria > Bacillota > Clostridia > Oscillospirales > CAG-272 > HGM12713. Next base: position 6,654 of record CAYVLG010000001.1, on the reverse strand, counting down.
CTCAAAAACCGAGGAGTCAATCTCATACCGTACAGAATTAATAAATATCCTAACGTCTTTTTTTTCGCTCATTTTGTTCCCCCTTCTTTTTATCCTATATATTTTATCACTTTATATTTAAAATGTCAACCGCCGAAAGTAAATTTTTATGTCACCGCAATTACGTAAATTACTTGACACGGCACCGCAAGCGTGATATAATTATACTGTAATATTTCATAATCGGAGGATTTTTTGTGAAAAACATTTCATTTAGAATAAAACAGCTTGCGGATTATGCGCTCAGTAACGGACTGATTGAAAAAGAGGACGTGCATTACGCGATAAACAGCGTTATGGGTATTCTCGGTCTGTCGGAATATACCGAAACGGAGGAACAGGCCGTTTCCGCACCGCTCGAAGAGATTCTTTCGGATATATGCGACTACGCTTACGAAAACGGTCTTATCGAAAATAATTCCGTGGTTTACCGTGATCTTTTCGACACAAAAATAATGGGGGCTTTGACTCCGCGTCCAAGCGAGGTAATACATAAATTCGACAGTCTTTACAAGGAGGCTCCCGAAAAAGCAACCGACTATTTCTATTCACTGTGCCGCTCCAGCGACTACATACGCACGTACCGCGTTGCAAAGGATATGAAATGGACGTATGAGGGCAAATACGGCGTTCTTGACATAACGGTAAATCTTTCCAAGCCCGAAAAGGACCCCAAAGCCATTGCCGCCGCAAAGCTATTGCCGCAAAGCGGATATCCGAAGTGCCTTTTGTGTCCCGAAAACGAAGGCTTTCACGGAAACACGGCAAAGCCGGCAAGAGAAACTCTCCGCCTTATCCCGATGGAGCTTGCAAACGAACAGTGGTACATGCAGTACTCTCCGTACGTTTATTACAACGAGCATTGCATAGTTCTTTCATCCGAGCATACCCCGATGAAAATACATAAGGCAACCTTCTGCCGTATGCTTGAATTTGTCGAAAGACTGCCTCATTATTTTGTCGGTTCAAATGCCGATCTTCCGATCGTCGGAGGCTCAATTCTTTCACACGACCATATGCAGGGCGGTCACTACACCTTTGCAATGGCAAAAGCTCCGGTCGACACCGACATAAACTTCAAGGGCTTTGATGACGTCGAGGCTGGACTTGTCGCCTGGCCGATGTCCGTAATTCGCCTGCGCTCCTCAAACAAAGAGCGTCTTGCGGAGCTTGCCGATAAAATTCACCTTGCGTGGAGAGGCTATACCGACGAGAGCGCATTCATCTTTGCGGAAACCGACGGAGAGCCGCACAATACCGTAACTCCGATAGCACGCAAATCTGACGGAAAATTCGAGCTTGACCTTGTTTTGAGAAACAACATAACAACGGACGAGCACCCTCTCGGAGTATACCACCCGCACGCCGACGTTCACCATATCAAGAAGGAAAATATCGGTCTTATCGAGGTCATGGGACTTGCGGTTCTCCCCGCACGCCTTCGAGACGAAATTTCGACAATGTGTCAATACATTGCGGAGGGCAAATCCTTCTCGGAAAACGCCGACATAAAAAAGCACGCGGAATGGTTTGAAAGTATAAAGGATAAATACACCTTCACACCCGAAAATACGGAAGAAATTCTCAAAAAGGAAATCGGAGCGGTATTTGAAAGAGTTCTTGAGGACGCGGGCGTATATAAGCGCACCGACGAGGGTAAGAAAGCATTTATACGCTTCACCGAAAGTGTAAACGAAATATAAGGAGATTTATATGGCAAACGAGGTTATTACAATTGCACGGGGCTTCGGAAGCGGAGGCAGAACGATAGGCAAGCTTTTGGCTCAAAGACTTGATATCGATTACTATAACGACGAGCTTATAAAGCTGGCGTCCGAGGAAAGCGGAATAAACATAGAGCTTTTCGGAAAAGCCGACGAGCACGTAAAAACAAGTCTGTTCAAGCGATACAAAAGAAGCTACGGCGAATGGACGATATCTCCCGACAGCGACCGTTTCGTATCCGACGACAATCTTTTCAATTATCAGGCAAAAATAATAAAGGGGCTTGCCGATAATCACAGCTGTGTTATTATCGGACGCTGTGCCGACTATATTCTCCGCGGCAGAGAAAATGTTTCGCGTATTTTGGTCTACGCCGATCTCCCCGCCTGCATAGAGCGGGTAACAAGGCTTTACGGTATGCTGCCCGAGGACGCGGAAAAGAAAATAACCTCAATCGACAAGGCTCGCGCCGCATATTACAGATATTACACGGGCAACGAACTGAACGATATACAGAATTTCGACCTTTGCATAAATACGTCTAAAATATCTTTTGAAAAGGCGACGGATATAATCTGCGACTACCTAAAGCAAATGCACAAAATTTGAATTTTGAGGAAACTGCTATGAAAATCAATTATACACACCCTTCCGTAAGACTCACGGGACGCTGGGACACGACAAACCCAAATATGGCAGTCACCGTAAATACAGGCTCATACATAGAGTTCGCGTTTGAAGGCGATATGGCGCTTGCACTGTTCGACACATATGACAACGCCGTCCCCGCACTTCATCTTTGGATATCGGTAGACGGCGGAGCGATGATCGAAGCCCCTGTAGATAACTATTTGAGAATAGTCGCCCCCGAATACGGAAAGCACACGGTAAAAATCATTTACAAGGGCGGTATGGAGGTTTCGTCCCGCTGGTACGCACCTCTGCACGGAAAAGTTTCGTTTATAGGATATGATGCCGAGGCACCGTCGGAGCTTGCCGAGGATACCCGACCTACAATAGAATTTGTCGGAGATTCCATAACCGAAGGAATACTTACGGACGGCGATTTTCTTCAATTGGGACTTTTCAGCTACGATATGTATCAGCAGAACTGCGTTTATCAGGACGACGCCTGCGCCACTTACGCATGGCGTACGGCAACGGCACTTGATTTACGCCCGATAATAATGGGCTTCGGAGCGGTCGGTCTGACTCGCACGGGAAACGGTCGTGTACCCGCCGCTTATTTGGCATATCCTTATAATTTTGACGGTTCGCCTATAACGCACAAGCCGTCAGATATAGTTGTAATCAACCACGGTGCCAACGACAGAGGATCGACCGCAGAAAATTACATTGAAAAATACGCTTTGGCGCTTGATGAAATACGCAAATACAATCCGAACGCGGAAGTTGTCGTCCTTTCGGCATTCTGCGGCGCATTCCACGCGGAGCTCGCAGATTTTGTAGCAGAATACAATCAAAAGAACGGCTCCAACGTCCATTATATAGATACGTTCGGCTGGATTCCCGCCGAGCCTCTACATCCGCTTCGTGACGGACACCGCAGGGTATCTGAAAATCTCGTTCCCCTGCTTCGCGAAATCATAAAAAATAAATTCGACAAATAATCAGCTTCCCGTCATTCAAAAAGTGCCTGACCGAAAAATTCGGTCGGGCACTTTTTTATTCCGTAAAATTCTCCGCAATCTGTCCAAAATTACCGCCTGCATACGGCATAAAAAAAGCAAATAATTGTTTTTTTGCTTTTTGTATATTATTTCCATTTTTTTACAGCAAAGTTTGTTAATTTTTGAAATTGGAAATATTTGTAAATATCTTGCAATTTTTACCAGAATATGGTAAAATATGTATGTAGAGAAATAACAAGGAGGATTATAATGGAAATATCTACCAAAGTATTAATTGCCGACGAAAATTCGGCTCAAAGACAGTCGCTTATAGGCGAACTGCGTCACGCAGGCTACACGTGCATAGAGTATGCAATCAACGGAGAGGACGCACTTCTGAAAATCGACCGCTGGCACCCCGACGTAGTGATAATCGACATATGGCTGTCGAAACTTGACGGAATCGGCGTACTGCGCAGCTGCAAAAATTTAAACTTCGGAAAGGATAAAATACCGTCGTTCATAGTGGTATCAATGGTATCCAATCAAAGCATTTTTCTTGAGGCGACACGTGCGGGAGCCGACCTCTGTCTGCTGAAGCCGTACAACTCCGACAGCCTGTGTTCTCATATTGAAGCACTTGCAAACGCGAGAATATCAACAGCAGTCACGGGCACGGCGGACCCGAACGACACAAACGGACGCACCCCCGACATAGAAACGCAGGTAACAAAAATAATACATCAGATAGGCGTACCGGCGCACATCAAGGGCTATCAGTATCTCCGCACCGCAATTCTTCTGACTGTCAAGGACAGTGAAATCATTAACAGCGTTACAAAAATTCTTTATCCGTCGGTCGCAAAAAAATATCAAACGACAACCTCGCGCGGAGGGCGCGCCATCAGACATGCAATCGAGGTCGCGTGGGACAGAGGCGACGTCGATACTCTGAACAGCTACTTCGGTTACACGATACAAAATAACCGAGGCAAACCCACAAACAGCGAATTTATCGCTATGATAGCGGATAATCTCCGCTTACAGTATAAGCTGTATTAAGGAAAAAATCCGTTGCAACCTTGCAACGGATTTTTACTGTGGCTTAAACTCCTCTCCGGTTATAAGATAATCTACGGAAACATTGAAATACCGTGATAACCTGATCAACATTTTCAAATCAGGACTTCTCTTGCCTGTTTCATAATTAGACAACGCCTCACGCGTTATAAATAAATCCATCGCCACTTTCAGCTGGCTGTATTTTTTCTTTTTACGTATCTCGCGCAAGCCTTTCATTTCCATGTCAAGAGCTCTCCTCTGCTAAAAAATCCTTGACATTATTGTAACATTGTGTTACAATATAAATGTAACAAATCGTTGCACAATTTATTTTTATAGGAGTAACCAATATGAAAAAAGCATTATTCTCGTTATTTTCAGTCTTACTTTTAATTTTTACAGTCTTGACAAGCTGTAACAGTGAACCAAAGAAAGCAGTATCCGACATAGACGATGATGATTTTCAAATGTTGACCTGCGAAAGAGGTGAACAAGGAGAACGGGGAGAAACCGGCGAAAAAGGCGAGCAAGGCATTCGCGGAGAAAAAGGTGATACAGGCGAAAAGGGTGATAAAGGCGACAAAGGAGATACGGGCGAAAAGGGTGATAAAGGCGACAAAGGAGATACGGGAGAGGTCGGAAGAGGAATTTACAAAACGGAAATAATTGACGGTTCTCTATGGATAACTTATACAGACGATTTGGAAAATCCGATAAATGTCGGAAGGCTCGATCAAACAAATGAAGGGACAAACGGACTGGAATTTTATCCCCTTCCAGACGGAACGTATGCAGTATCTGCAGGAACGGCAAGATATCTCGATAATGTTGTAATTCCCTCGACATATAATTCAAAAAGTGTTACCGTTATAGCAGACGAAGCCTTTAAAAATGCAAAAAACCTAAAAACCATAACGATACCGAAAAGCGTAACGCACGTTGAATCTACGGCATTCACAGACTGTTCAATCGTAACGGCAACAATTCCGACATCGGCAATCAGTGCTATAATTAACAGTAAATTGGAAACGGTTAATATAAACGGCGGAACAAGCATATATGAAGAAGCATTTTATAACTGCACAAGCTTAAAGAGTATAAGCCTGCCGGACAGTATATTGATTATAGGCGAAAAAGCATTTTACGGCTGTAAAAACCTAAAAAATATAGATATGGGAGACGGCGTGACAATTATAGAAGCAAGCGCATTTTATAATTGTACAAGTCTTACAAGCATAACAATAAGCAAAAACGTTACAAGCATAGGAAGCAGTGCCTTCAGAGGCTGTACAGGTTTGCAAAGCATTGTGATCCCCAATAACGTTACAACAATAAAAACATATGCTTTTAAAGACTGCTCAAATCTGAAAATCGTTACATTCAAGGAAACTGTCGGCTGGCAGGCAGACTCGATCGATATCCAAAGTTCGGATTTAACAAACTCTGTAACTGCCGCAAAATATCTTATAAACACATACAGCAGTTACACCTGGACGCGCAAATAATTCAAATAACATAGCGAAACCGCCGCGGATGTTACTCCGCGGCGGTTTCGCTTTATTATATTCAGGCAGATTATCTGCCGAGAATTTTTTCAAAAAATACCGACAGCGCGTCAACGTCACCGTCAAAAAGATAACCATGTATACCGTATGCCTCGGCACCCGCGATATTGGCGGCATTATCGTCCACAAATACGGTTTCCTCGGGACGTATTGAGCACGTATCGCACAGATATTCAAACATATCGGCGTGAGGTTTTATGTGTCCCGCCGTTGAAGAAAAGATACATTTTTCAAATATTTTCAGCACGGAAATTTCATCTTTATGTTCGGTAAAATATTTTGTTATATTTGAAAGCAAAAACAACCGCATACCGTATTCATCGCGCAGTTTAAGGGCAAGCTCGCGCATTCCTTCAATCTCCGGAATATTGTATATCCAATTATAATATATCTGCTCCGCAACGCCGTGCAGTCTCTCGGGGAGCCTTTTTTTGCATTCGGACATTACCTCTTCGTCGCTTATATCTCCGCTGTCCAATCTGTCCCAATACAGCCTATCGAAAATTACATCTCGGAGCAATTCGGCGTCGCCGTTGTCGGAAATGTACCTTCTTACCATATAGTCGGGGGCAAAATGAACCATAACCTGCCCGAAATCGAAAACTACGTTTTTAATCATCGCTTTTTTCCTT